>NZ_JAHHPM010000559.1 GCF_024606345.1 Endozoicomonas sp. YOMI1 | reverse complement strand
TGGAAATCTGCGGGCGTAGCATGGTTGCTACAAAAGGTCGTCCGTCTTACATCTATCACTTCACAGTGAGCGCAGCTAATCACAACCTTTTAGCCGCAGTGACAGCAGATAGCCGTCAACATCGTTGTTGACGTCCAGCCCTTTTATACACTGATCTATAAAACTGACGGTCAGGATTCTGGCCCACCTCCAAAGCACCGGGGGAATGTTGTTATCTCGACCACCAGCAGAGAGCAAGGAATGTTGGAAAATGTAGGAATCCAAAGCTGTAAGCACCAGCAGGCCCGGTTAGCTGTTACGCCGATTCTGTGTAGCAGGCTACCAGCGAGCTATTCACTACAGAGGGTACACGGATTGTGAGTATCCTTGATGCTATCAATCGCACCAAAAGAGAAGTCATTCACGAGTACTCGGAATGTTGGCAAATGTAGGTATCTTGAATAGGCCAGGTAGTTGCAAATAGTTGCATCAAAACAATCTGAACAGTTTGCCCAATAGGCAGATTCTGATGACTGCCAGACTATCACCAGCCCTTATCATCGTTACACCGTAACAAACCAATGGCTCAACAATGGCAATGTCCAACGCAGAAAGACAAAGGCGATACCGGGAACGCCCCCGATCTGGCGACCACCAGCAAGTCCGGCTCAACATGACGGTATCGGAAACCACCAGGCACCAGCTTGAAAGACTGACCAGCTTCTACGGGATGACAAAGAGATCCATGCTTGAAGTGCTGATACTGGCAGCAGATGAAAAGGTATTGGCTATGCTGGTGGATGAAGATGCAGCCGAGTACCTGAGCCCGTCACGCAGTAACCAAAGCAAGAAACCATTTTAATACCTTCTGTCCACATTACTATCTATGTGGACAGTTACCCTCCTTTTGTCCACATAAGGGACTGGCTATCTGTTACCGGGTAACGAAAGAGTCAGAACTAATCAGATCGAATAAGCAGAACAATCCATATATCAGCAAAAGAATTAAAAATTGATTCTAGCGGGACACCATTGGGACACAGTTTTTCGAGAGGCTTTACTAAGGAGGGGAGAAAATAGCATAACTCATTGATTTTACTGGCGCACCCGAGAGGATTCGAACCTCTGGCCTCTGCCTCCGGAGGGCAGCGCTCTATCCAGCTGAGCTACGGGTGCACTTCCAGAGCAGACAGCGGCTCCAGCGGTTGCCAATAATACTGATCCACCCTTGGACTGTCTATGATTTTTTTGCTGCTGCCCGGTACCAATTTCAAAACCATCTTTAGTGCCCCTTTAATGACCTGTTCCCTTCACTCTGCATTGATAAATATGTGAGCTGGCAGTACGTATGTTCAATCCCCGTGCATAGCACTTCACAATGGCAAACCACGAGAATTACCGAAACCCACAATGTATAAACCGCTGTTTTAGGGATACCAATTGATCTATAATCCCATTGCCTGGAATAATTCGGCTAGACAGGCGAAAGCTTATTAGCGAGTCTTAAGCTACTTTTTATTAGCTGTGGCAGTATCAGCTGTGGCAACACCTAAAAATAAGATAGCCATTAATCGCCTTAAGAGGACAAGCGAGTGTCACGGGGAACTCATATGCGTGCTTTGATTCTGTTAGTCGGGGGACTATTCACGTCGCTGGTGTTTGCCAAGCCGACGGCAGACCTTGATTCAATTACTCGTGGTGAGATAAGCGAGCGTCTTGCTCCTGTGGGCTTCGTTTGTCTTGCAGGTGAGGAGTGTGCCAGTGCTGCCGGGGTCGCAGTCAGCTCCAGCAGTGGCCCAAGAAGTGGCGATGCAATTTACAACCAGTTTTGTGTGGCCTGTCATGGCTCTGGCCTGTTAGGCGCTCCCAAAAAGGACGATGCCGCGGCATGGCAAGCTGCTGAGAAGACCGCTGGCGGGTTCAGCAGTCTGCTGTCCAATGCCATTAACGGTATTCGCAGTATGCCTGCCAAAGGTACCTGTATGGATTGTTCTGATGAAGAGATCAGTATTGCTATTGAATACATGAGTGGCCTTAAGCCCTGACCTCTTCGTTCGGATTTAATGATCAGCCGCTGGCAACTTTTGCCAGTGGGCTGATGAACCCTTCCGGCTTCACCGCCAGTATCGAGCAGTAGATGCTGTTCATGATGTTTTCAGCTGTATTTCCCACCAGAATGCCTTCCTTATGGCGCCCAAGCGTGCCCATCACAATGACATCGACATTCAGCTCATTGGCCAACTGCTGAATCTCGGTCGCCGGGTTGCCCCTCAGTAGATGAATAGATACTGGCTGCTGTTCATCATTCTCAGTCACGCCAACTTCCTGCATCACTTCATGTAATTTGTTGTGGTAGCGCCGCTGAGTTATTTCCTGCAATTCATAAAGCTCTTCATCAGACAATGTTTTCAGGGAACGCCGCCCTAAAGGTACATTCCAGACACTGACCAGATGCAGCGCGGCTTTTTCCTGGCTTGCCAGGTAAAGACCGTATTGTAAGAGCGTGCGATTCAAATCATGGGCATCAGAGTCCGGGTCGCCAGCATCCACAGCCACCAGGATTTTGCCATTAAATTGTGGGAGCTGATCCCGGTCTGCCATCATCAAAATGGGAACCGGGCATTTTCTGAGCAAAGCCAGGTCATTGCCGGTTAACTGCTTACGAGTCAGCGCGCCACTGGCATCCGCCAGTTTGACGACCAGGTCAATATGATGGTCTTTTATCACCCTATGAATGGCTTGCCGGGGCCGACCGGGAACAATCAATGTCTCTGCTTCGATCCCCTGCTCCCAGGCCATGGCCTTGAGGCGCTCAAGCTCATCCTCCAGTTGCTGCCTGAGGTGGTCTTCCAGTTTTTTTTCCAACGGGACAAATTGCAGATGATTCAGAGTTTCCAGGCTCTGGTCAAACAGGGCAATCAATAAGGTGGCCCGGTTATCCAGAGCCAATCGAAAGGCCTGCTGTAGCTCCATATCCGAGGTGTGTTGCCGGGTAACGGCCAGAAGAATCGAACGAAAAGCATGCATCAATTTAGTCTCAAACCGATCACAACCCTACTCAGTATCGCAGGAATTGGTCACCCTGCCAGATATTCTGTTGATAACCACGGAATTCTGCTTGGTAACCAATAGGAACAGACTTGTAGAACAATGTTACTGCTATATAATCGCGCTCCCGATTATTCTCCTTGTATAAGGTTCACGGCACGTTTATGAAACTGATTAAGAGAACGTTCATCGTCGCCGCACTGCTCTGTGCAGCCCAACTCCAGGCCTCAGTTGACAAGGCTGAAAAACTGTATTTCTATAACTGGACCGATTACATCGCGGAAGACACCGTCAAGAACTTTTCCGATAAAACTGGCATCAACGTGGTTTATGACGTGTATGACAGTAATGAGGTACTTGAAGGTAAACTGCTCGCCGGACGCAGCGGTTTCGACCTGGTCTCTCCTTCCCACGATTTCTACAAGACCCAGATTCGTGCGGGCGTCTATGAGCCGCTGGATAAGTCCAAACTGCCCAACTTGAAACATCTTGATCCCGTCATTATGAAGGCGATCTCAGACAACTTTGATGAAGACAATACCTACGGTATCCCTTACCTCTGGGGAACCACCGGTATTGGCTATGACAAGGCGGCTGTCGAAAAAGCGCTCGGAAAGGACGCCCCGGTGGATAGCTGGTCTCTGATTCTGGAGCCTGAGAATATGAAGAAGCTGCAAAGTTGTGGTGTTGCGTTTCTTGACGCCGCCAGTGAAGTTCTGCCTTCTGTGATGGCTTACCTCGGCATTCCCGGCGATAGTCTGGATATGGCGGATTACAAAAAAGCCGCTGCCAGGATGAAAGAGATTTCTCCTTACATCGCTTACTATCACTCTTCCCGCTCTCTGTCTGACCTGGCCAATGGCGATATCTGTGTGGCCCTGATCTGGTCTGGTGACGCGATGATTGCCAGAGATCGGGCCAAAGAAGCGGGCAACGGCCTGGATATCCGCTATGTTGTTCCCAGGGAAGGTGCTGCCATGTGGTTTGATATGCTGGCAATTCCTAATGATGCGCCTCATAAAGACGCAGCTCATCAGATGATGAACTATCTGATGGAGCCAAAGGTGATTGCCGATGTGACCAACTACGTTACCTACAGCAACCCTAACCCGGCTTCTGAACAGTATGTGGATCCGGAAATCGCTAAAGATCCTGGTGTCTTCCCAAGCGATGAAACTATGGAAAAACTTTTTGTTTTCAAAGAGCTGCCATCCAAACTGAAGCGTTACATCACCCGCGAATGGTCCAGAATAAAATCTGGAAACTGATATTTTGCCAACAGTTATCAGAAGCTTACCCTTCTGATAACTGTTAATCTGGCTCCGTTCATCCAATAACTGCTAAAAAAAACCTCCAGCACTGCCCAATACGCCATAATTTATAGATTGAGTCATTTTCATCCGGCCAGTACATGGACAGTAAAATCACCTCTCTCAGTATCCTGATTTTGGACGACCACCCCTTTCAGCAGATGGTGGCAGAGCAAACGGTCTCAGGCCTTAACGTTGGCAGGCTGCTTACTGCAAAAAGCAGTGAGGAGGCTCTGAAGTTTCTGCAAAACAGGGGTGCCGTTGATATCGTAATCTGTGACCTCGATATGCCAGGCATGGATGGTATTCAGTTTATCCGCCACCTCGCGGAGCAAAAGCTTTCCCGGGGCGTGATTGTGGTCAGTGCCATGGAGGCAGCTTTAGTCCGAATGATTGGGGATATGGCTCAGGCTCATGGCCTGATGGTGCTGGGCCATATTCCCAAACCAATGCCCCGCCCCCGTCTTAGAGAATTACTGGAATTTTACTGCTCAGAACAGGCTGAGAATAAAGCCTGTCCCATCACCTCCAGAGAACTGATCTTTGATGAAGAAGCGCTTGAGAAAGCCATTGAAGCCAACCAGTTCGTACTTTACTACCAGCCAAAGGTCTTGCTAAAGAGTGGGCGAATGATCTCTGTTGAAGCGCTAACCCGCTGGCATCACCCGGAAGCTGGAGTCATCAACCCAGTCCACTTTATCCCCATGATGGAAAGCTCTGGCCTGATAGCACCCATGACCACAAAAATGATCGACCTGGCACTGGATCAGATTCGAATCTGGCGTGAACAGGACAGAAACATTGCCGTTGGCATTAACCTTTCTGCAGCCACTCTCACCAATACCGATCTTCCCGATATGCTGATTGGTAAGATGCGGGGTTTGAGTATTCCACCAGAGCTACTGACTCTTGAGATTACCGAAAGCAGCCTGATTCAAAATGCAGCGCTTTCCCTGGAAACACTGGCCAGGCTCAAGCTCCATGGTTTCTCGCTCTCTATTGACGACTTTGGTACCGGCTATTCCAGCATGCAGCAGTTAAACCGAATCCCTTTCAGTGAGCTGAAAATTGATCGCTCATTTGTCTCTAATGCCTGTAGTGACAAAAACCATAAAGCGATTGTTGAAGCAAATATCAGTCTGGCCCACAAATTGAATATGCAAACCGTTGCCGAGGGAGTAGAAACACTCGAAGGCTGGCAATTGCTGAATGAGTTAAATTGTGATCAGGCACAAGGCTACTTCATTGCCAGGCCCATGCCCGCCGATGAAATACCCAAGTGGGAGCGGGAGTGGCTGGCAAGACAACCGATTATCCCCCCCAAGCCCTGTATCAGAGAAATGCATTGATCAGGCAGTCATGCCCGTTTTACTGCCTGAATTATATTCACTTTTTAAAAAATGATGTTTCATTGACCTGCTTCAGTATGCTTGCCGCACTGTTGATGCACCATAAACACCACTAACAATTTTAAACCGATTTTGCATCTCAAGGGTTAAATGGCATCTATGTCGCGAATTCTCAAGCTATCGCTAATCACAGCCTCTTTCTTTTTTCTGTTTTTCATTCCCGCTGAATGTATTCCTATTGCCAACATCACCATTGAACAACAACGGGTACTTGCTATTTTCCTGATGGCAACATTGCTCTGGGTCTCTGAGGCCGTGCCAGCCTACGCAACGTCACTACTTATTCTGGGCCTGCTTTCCATAATGGTTTCAAATACCAGCCCGTACTTCCTGAGGGAAGCATTGAATCCGGAGGATATGCTCAACTATAAAGAAATTCTCAGCAGTCTGGCAGCACCGGTTGTTGTCCTTTTTCTTGGAGGCTTCTTCATTGCGATTGCTGCCACGAAGTACAAACTGGACATCAACCTGGCCAGAGTATTGTTAAAACCCATTGGCAGTGATTACCAGAAAGTTATGCTCGGTCTGATGGGAATTACCGCCTTTTTCTCCATGTTCATGAGTAATACAGCAACAACAGCGATGATGCTTACCTTGCTGACCCCCTTGCTGGCAGACGTTGATACCACGGATAATGGCGTCAAGGGTGTTATTCTTGCCGTACCCGTTGCAGCCAATATTGGCGGTATTGGTACTCCCATTGGTACTCCACCCAATGCTATTGCTTTTCGCTATTTAACCGGAGAGCATGCAATCACCTTTGGCGAGTGGATGCTGTTTGCCATCCCCATGGCCGTGGTATTAATCATGATTGCCTGGGTACTGTTGCGTAAGCTTTATCCGGGAAACATCAAAGAGCTCGCCGTTAAAATCGAATGCAGCTTTGAACAATCGCCAAAAGCCTACCTTGTTTATGCAACAACCGCTGCAACGGTACTCCTATGGACCACTTCCAGCATTCATGGCGTAAACTCGTACACTGTCGCCTTACTGCCAGTCATCGTTTTCTCCCTTTCTGGCATTATCGATACGAACGACATTAAAAAGATTAACTGGGATGTACTGTGGTTGATTGCCGGTGGTATTGCACTGGGCTATGCCCTTGAAAAAAGTGGCCTGGCACGCTCTATTGTTCAGACCATTCCCTTCGACAACATGGGAACCTTTATTGTGCTATTCCTGATGGCTGTGGTCTCAATGGTGATGGCAACATTTATGTCAAATACCGCCACTGCGAACCTGCTAATGCCAATTGCCGTTTCAGTCGCTACCGTTCTGAGCGGGCTGGAAAATTATGGCGGTATCAGCCTTATGGTTATCTGCGTCGCACTCTCAGCATCAATGGGAATGTCACTGCCAATCAGTACGCCACCCAACGCTTTGGCCCACGCCACCGGTATGGTTGCCAGCAGAGACTTTATCAAAACCGGCAAATTCATCAGTACCATCGGTGTCGTTCTGATCTTTTCAGTGATTACCCTGCTGGGTGTGTTGGGTTACTTCTCTTGATTAAAACCGCAACGAGCGCAACATTCGTTGTTAGGATCCAAGGCTCAAGCTGCCTTTATGCCAGTCCTAAATACAATACACCACCCTGGAAACAGGGAAATGACTGTATTATTGCGACCAAAAGACCTGC
>NZ_JAHHPM010000558.1 GCF_024606345.1 Endozoicomonas sp. YOMI1 | reverse complement strand
AAGTTTCGACTAAACTGTAATCCCATCTAAACAGAGGGATTCAGGATGGTTTTACCCCCCAAGCCAATTCACCCAGAGGGTGAGTCAAAAGAACTCAGCAAGCCACTGTCATCCGCTACCATTGAGGTCGATACATTTGATGGAAAAATACATGTTGAATGGGAACCCGGCGCATCCGTAACCCCAATGGGCCAGTTAGCTTTTTTTATTCAGTTTCTCAAAACTGGATGCCGCTTTGAGCCTTGGGTTGAAGATTGCCCATTAGTCTATAAAAGCAACAATGCACCCAAAAAAACTGACGTTCTTGGCTCTTTTCTACTCTCAATACTTTCAGGGCATAAGCGTTATGCCCATATTGCAACATTAATCGGTGACGGTGTTAATTCGAAATTATTGGGCATGAAAAAGGTAGTTAGTGATGATTCAGCCCGAAAAGCACTTCTTAAAATTGAGGAAGAAGAAGGTGTTGAGTGGTTGCAGGAACATTTGCAACAATGCTACGAACCCTTATTAAGAATTCCCTGGATAATGGATGTAGATGTAACAATAAAAACAATTTATGGAAATCAGGAAGGAGCAGTCGTAGGTTATAATCCGCATAAACGCGGCCGACCCTGCCACACGTATCATACATACATGATGGCTAATTTAAAGCTGGTTCTTGAAGTTGAGGTTCAGCCGGGTAATCAGGGGAATAGCGCTCATTCCTTACCGGGTTTAATTAGTTTATTAAAACGTTTGCCAAAAGAGTGCTGGCCTGAATTTGTCAGGGGAGATTGTGATTGGGGCAGCGATCGGGTAATGACAGAATTGGAGCAAATCGGATGTGCTTATTTGTTCAAAATCAAAAAAACCGTCAACGTCAAAAAAACCATACACCATGCGCACTGTAGCGGAGGCTGGACCCGCTACAACAACCATTGGGAAGGCAAAGAATCTACATTAAAACTGTCAGGATGGACAAAAGAAAGACGTATAATTATTGTTCGCAGAAGGCTGCCAGACAATGAACTTTTATTACTGGAAAAAAAGAGTAAAAAGGGACAAAAAGAATTGGCTTTTATAGAAAACCCAGAAAATATAAAGTTATTCGAATACTCGGTATTAGTAACAAGCCTTGAAAATGATGTTGTTTCTATTATTGACCATTACAGAGACCGTGCTGATTGTGAAAACAACTTTGATGAAATTAAGAACCAATGGGGTTGGGGAGGATATACAACTCAAGACTTAAAGCGTTGTCGTTTTATCTCAAGAATGGTTGCCTTAATCTACAATTGGTGGACTTTGTATGTCAGATTGAGCAATCCGGATTCACACAGAGAATCAATAACCAGTCGGCCGTTATTAATGAGTGCAATTGGAAAGCTGACTGCAAGTGGGCGCCAGAAAAAGATAAGCATTACTAGCCAACACAATCTAATGAAAAAAATACAAGAATTACAGACAAATCTTTGTGATTTCTTTGATTCAATTAAGGCGATTGCGCCGCAGTTAAAACCTGTAGATGCATGGTGTCGCATACTTACCCGAGCGGTGAGGAAATTTTTAAAAAAAGGGCAAATTATTGCCCCATTTCCGGTAATCAATACCAGTTAACCAAGTATTTAAATTGGATTTTTATGTTAAAAACTGCCTCATCCTGACGTGGTTCAGAAGCGCTCGACTGATGAATTTAGGTTCAACGAGATGAACTTCAAGCCCCGACTTCTTGGGAAATTGGGACTATTTCAGGAATGGGGAGAAATAGAGGATGAGTCAAGCCCATTTTTTGCTTTATTTGACTCTCTTATAAAGGCGGCAGCTTGCTTACCAGCGATTTGTGCTTGTTCTTTATTACCGGTATTTTTGCAAACTTCATTGACTGCCTTCATGTAAGCTTTCCCTTTCTCGGACTGTCTCCAGGCTCGTCTGACAGCCTGACCTCTCTCGGATTGTGCGTAAGCCTTCTGGTAAGCCTTCTGGTAAGCCTTCCGTTTCTCGGTCTTCGAGTAAGCCTTGTGGTAAGCCTTCTGGTAAGCCTTCTGTTTCTCGGACCGTTGGTAAGCTTTTCGGGCAGCCTTCTGTTTCTCGGTCTTCCGGTAAGCCTTCTGGTAAGCCCTCAGGTAAGCCTTTCGTTTCTCGGTCTTTGCGTAA
>NZ_JAHHPM010000557.1 GCF_024606345.1 Endozoicomonas sp. YOMI1 | reverse complement strand
TTGAGCCGTATGCGATGAAAGTCGCACGTGCGGTTCTTAGGGGGCTGGGTGGCAGTAATGTCACCCGGCTACCCGGCGTGCGGACTTATAAGCCTTTACCAACAGACTTTTACTACTGTTCCATTGGAGAGTCACCAGCGGATTTGCGCACTATCCGGCTGACGGTTGTATAGTGCAGGCCAACATAATCAGCAATCTCGGTAAGGCTATAGCCACCGGATTGAGAGGCAGAAGCAATCGCCTCATCACGATGATCGGCAGTTTCCATAAAGTAGCTGATGGGTGGTGCTGTTTTCCGCCGTTGCTTATGAGGTACTTCAGAAAGAGCAGCCTTTCCTTTAGGTTTATAGGCCAGCTGATCATTGATGAAATTATCGTCACCCAGATAGTTCTGCTGCTTAAGGTTCTCCCAGATATTAACGCCAACACCCTCGGCAACAAACAGGGCAACGTTGAGAATGGCTTCATCCCGGTCGCTGGTAAAGTAGCGTAGCGTGGCATCCGTCGCCAGCCAGGGTGGTGAATCGAACAGGCCGGTGGTGTAGCAGTAACTGCTCCACGGCCAATCATCCGGGGACTTGACCATTTTTGCTCTGACCGGATTTAGCACGGGTAACGGCTCAGCTCCATAAGATAAGCATCTTTATCCACAAGAATGGCTTTGTATCGCCCCTGGAAAAGATGACCGACTATCTCAATCATGGCCAGACTCCAGAAGCAAAGCCAGATACACAAGGGCCAGTGAGGTGGCCAGACCGAAGAAGACAATACAAATAGATATGTTAAAGTAGATGTAGAAACGACTACTGGCTGAGGCAACCCATGAGACCATCGGCAGCATTAAAAAAATACCGAGCAAAGATCAAAGCCGTTATAAAAGAACATAAAGCGGCTAATGCCCGGGTATTTGGCTCTGTATTGAATGGAACCGACACCGAAACCAGTGACCTGGACATACTGATTGACCCGGGTCAGGACATGACCCTGTTTGATATTGGAGCGATCCGTCACAAACTCAAGCAGTTAACTGGTGTAGAAGTCGACATCCTGACTCCTGGCTCACTTTCAGACACGATCAGAGATGAAGTCCTTTCGCAGGCAAAGCCCATATGAAAGGGAAAAATGCACTGAGGCTAGTGGAATATCTTTCTCACATCGTTGAGGCAGTGGGGCGAATACAAGCGTACATCGCTGATTTGAAGAGTGAACAAGAATTTTACGAAAACACGCTCGTTCAGGATGCAGTCATCCGAAACCTTGAAATTATTGGTGAAGCCAGCAACAACGTTGATAAACACTTTCCTCAGTTTGTGCAAGATCACAAAGATGTACCTTTTATTTATGCCTATGAAATGAGAAATGCCCTTACTCATGACTACTTTAAAGTTGACCTTCCCATTGTCTGGCAAACCATTGAGAATGATTTGCCTGCATTAGCAAGCAGTGTTCAGAAATTAATTGAATCAATTGAATAAATGAGAGTGAGCATCTGTTGTGGAATAGCTCATTTTTGATAATACACGACGATGAATGTGGAGAGTAGACCGGCGGAACTTCCCCGCCAGCCCCTCGCAGAACGGTACGTGAA
>NZ_JAHHPM010000556.1 GCF_024606345.1 Endozoicomonas sp. YOMI1 | reverse complement strand
AGGCCAAGTCTAGCAGGGCTTGTTGCGTTCGTTGCTTTTTATTTCAACTGTCTTTAAACGCAGTTACAGGCGTTGGGTATTTTTTGAACACATTCAAGATTCAAGACCTGCCACAGGGTTTGGTTTTTGGGTTTTGAGGACACTTTGTACAATGGTTTTGATACGTTTACGTTGAACTTTAAGCATGAAAATGAATCCAACCTTTTAATAACAAGTAACATAATGGTTCGATTTTCAGGCAACTTGTGATGAACTTATTAACATCAGATTGTGGGTTTTACTGGATCAAGCCCCCGGAAAAGCAGCCGGTGGAACATGACGAAAGATTCAGCATTAGCCCTGCGGACACGCCCCTCATGGTATCGGCTGAATCGGCTGAATCGGCTGAGAGTCAATCCCAAAACACTTTTGAGGTAACACGGCTCCCCGAGCGACTCACAGTTGCTGTTTCTGAAACAATTGCTGTTCCTCAAACAGTTGCCCCTGAGCCAGTTTCTGTTCCTGAGGTTATTGCTGTTCCAGAGGCTGCTTCCTGTGCCGGGCTGTTCGTGGCCGGAACATCACCTGCTGTTAAAAAACAGATTCCTGAACAACTGCGTGATGTTTGCCAGCAATGGCTTGCGCTAAGCCACCGCTTCCCCAAAGACCTCAGTTTCGAGGAAACCAGCAAACTGGTCGAGGACTTCAGAGAGATATTGCTTAAGCGTATGGGATTGGCATCAGAACCCTGCAAATCCACAACTGACTGTCAGCCATTGAGGTCGTCGTCAAAGCACTGTACCAATCCGGCTGACCAGAATGCAGCCTCCCAAAGCGCATCTGGCGACAGTAGCCAGAGGGATCATCAGCTGGTGGACCATTTCTGGCTAAGTTACCTGGACGCGATATGTCGACGTATTACCCAGATACGTAGTGATGATGTACGGGAGAATGGCCACACTCAGGAAGAACCGGCTCAGTTCACCTTCGAGCAACTGAACCGGAAAAGCTGGGAACTATACGCCAAGATTGGTATGAGCTATCCGGACGGCATCCCACTGATTCTTAAACAGGCTTCCTATCCTCTCAGCCATGGTGATGACACTTTCGCTATTATCCATAGTGTTGTTTTTCAGGGCGTAGAGGCCATTAGCAACTTATTGAGTACCCTGCTTTTTTCCCTGTGTGAATACTATCAGGGTGAACAACTGCCTTTGCCAAGCGGCTCTGAGCCAGCGATTATCCGGTTATTCGAGCAGCTCGGCTACTGGCAGCGACAAAACGATAAACTGATTGTTCCGAGAGTCATAACGGCTAAAAAAGGAGAGATTCGCCCCATGGGCATCATCAAGAGCATGGAGCGTATTATCCCCAAAGAACACCCATTCCAGCAGGCCCTGGCTAAAGTCCAGCTTGACAACGGCCCAATCAACATAATAGAAGGCAGCGTTGCCCGGCAAAAAACACGCCTGAAGCAAACCATTGAGGCGCTTGCCAGTACAAAAGCCGCTGATGATCTGGCCGAAGCAAAACAAAGACCATCCCCAACCAAAACACAGCGGAAGCAAAAAAAAGACAAAAAGACCGCCGCCCTATCCTGCAACAAACCTGCAGCTCCATCGACAGCTAAGACATCAGAAGCTGGCAATGGCAAAAAAAATTCCGGGGAACGTCTGAGCGCATTGGCAGACAGCAGCAGCTCGGCAATAACATTTGCCAGACACTGCAATCAGCTTATCAATGCTGACAACCTGGATCTGCTGAAAAAACTGCTGACAGACAATCCGCAGCTTATCTGCAGATTAAAAAAGTCACAAAAAAACAAAATTAACAATTTTCTGGGAGCAAAGGGGCTCCACAATTTTATGCCGGAATTAAAACCAGGCTAGAAAAATGACCATTCAGTCTCTGACAACAACAAGCGCAGTTGATGTTATTTTCATATAAATTCATAGTAGGTCAAATCTCTGTAGGCCATGTGGCCCAAGGGTTACAGTTTTTGGATGGGAGCTAAGTAGTTTTAAAACAGCCTCTAACAGATAGGCTCCCAGGGGGGGATGTCAATCTTCACATAAGACGGCATTGCTGCTGCTCCTGCTCTTGCTCTTTGGCAAGCAGGAGTTTTGCGCATTCGTCGTAGCTACCCCTATAGGCCAGGTCCAGGGGGGTCTCGCCGCAAAGGTTGGTGATATTGACATCCACTGCCTTGTGATTGAGTAGCACTGTCAGGCTTTCCAGCAAAAGAACTTTCTTTTCATAGATTGGATCCAGAGACGTGGAACCGCACAACGTGTGCAAGGGTGTGCTGCCGGACATATCGGTGGCATTGACATCCACTGCCTCGTGAGTAAGCAGGAGTTTCAGAATATCGATCTTGCCCTGGTTGACCGCACAGTGGAGGGGAGTTTCGCCTAACTTATTGGTGGCATTGACCTGCACTCCCTCCTTGCGAAGCAGCTGTTTCAGGCAATCAATCATGCCCAGATTGACCGCAATGTGCAGGAGAGTTTCGCCTCTATTATTTTTGGCATTGACCTGCACTCCCTCTTTGCGGAGCAGCTCTTTCAGGCAATCAATCTTGCCTCCCAAGACTGTATAGTGCAGGGGGGTGTGGCCCTTATGGTCGACAGCATTGACATTCGCTCCCTTTTGGATGAGCCGTTTCATGCAGTTGATGTTGCCTGCATAGGTGGCCAGGTGCAGGGGGGTGAGTTTGTCCTCATTAACGGCATCAAGATTCGCCCTGTAGTCAATAAGTAGATCCAGGAAGTACATATCGCCCCTCAAGGCAGCTATGTGAAGGGGCGTTTGGCCATTCTCATTGGTGGCGTTAATGTTCGCGCCGGCGTGCCACAGCTCTTCCACAGCGGGGCCATTCCCAGCCTCTAAAGCGAAAAACAACTGACGGTCATACTCATGTTTGCTGACATTATGAGCTCGACTTATCGCCAGATTCTGTTCGAAGGCTTGCATATCTTTAGAGCAAAGGGCATACATAGGTACTGACTTGCCGGGCATGGGACCCGACAGGCAGATCAGTGGCAACACCAGTTGCTGTTGGCATTGGGAACAACCCCGTTGATCCAGTTTGCTCCGGGCCTGATCAGTCGCAAGACAATCAAGATGCATATGGCAGGCATTCTGACAAGAAGGTTTGACCCGCAACCTGCCGGGAAATTGCCCGCTGGTGTTGCCCTCATCACCCTGGCAGATAATGCATTTAAACGACTGATCACTAATATTGCTTCTGACGCTATTCAACTTTAGCACCTCTATTAATGATTGGGTAACTGTTACTTTGAGTAGTTAGCCAAATGGAATCGAATATTTCCGGTTGATTGGACATTTACTATGCAAGGCGCAACGCAGGGAACATGGCAGTAGTTATGTGAGTGAAGTTGTATCGCCAAAGAGTGACTGGCCATTCAGTTAGAAAATATGATTTCATTTGTTGAATCATATTGACAACCAACAGCAGAAAAAATTTCATAGATCAGCAAATTCCGCCCAGGAGGCTGTTACCCTATCGGCATGGATGCAAGCAGTTGTTGTGTAGGGTAGTCTATTCTCTGACAGCCACCAATAAAGAAAACCACAAAAATGGCCACTAATATTCAACGCATAAAAAAGAATACAGAATTTACCGTCCTGGACGTAATATGACTGACAATAACAAGCTGCCACTTATCCTGGAACCAGAAGCGCTGGAATCCATACTCACTGCTGAAGACAATGCGTCAGTAAAAGAGCGCCTGATTATTATTGATCTTGGTAATCCCCAGCTGTATCAGCAGGCTCATGTTCCCGGGGCCATTCATGTGCAACCCCATCTGCTGGTCGCAGGAACGCAACCGGCCCGTGGCAAACTTCCAGCGCTCAGCCAACTGGAATCGTTGTTCAGTGAGCTGGGCTTTACCGGCGAAGAGCACTTTATTGTTTACGATGATGAAGGCGGTGGCTGGGCGGGGCGCTTTATCTGGACGCTGGATGTTATTGGTCACCGGAAATACTCGTATCTCAATGGTGGTATCCATGCCTGGTTGAAAGAAGGCCATCCAAGAGAGTCCAGGGCAAACGTGAGAGCTTGCACGGACGTTTCCCTGACTATTGATGACCGTGTTATTGCCAGCTGCGACTTCATCCTTGAGTCACTGGCGAGCCCGGAATTCACCATCTGGGATGCACGCTCTGTGGAAGAATACTGCGGAGAAAAGGTCATGGCACAGAAAGCCGGCCATATTCCCGGGGCCATTAATTTTGAATGGACCCGAGCCATGGACCCGGAAAAGAACTATCGAATTAAAGAAGGGCTGGTTGCAGAGCTTGATGCTCTTGGCATTAAAAGAGATCAACAAATCATCACCCACTGTCAGGCCCATCACCGCTCAGGGTTTACTTATCTTGTGGCCAAGGCCCTTGGTTTTAAATCGGTCAGAGCTTATGACGGCTCATGGTCTGAATGGGGCAATCTGCCACATACGCCGGTTGCTCAATAAGCAAACATAGCAATCATCGATAATAATCACCGAAGGTGCAGGCAGTCATGCCATGAATTACAATGGCTGCCACTTTCCTGTTTTTCGAGAATCATTGTCTTGATGTTGATCAGACAATGTTTCAGATGAAGTTGTCTCAGCCTCCCGGAGCGCTATTTGAACAACTTTCAGAGCCTGCCATGGTCCCTTACAAATAGACGACAGGCTCTTATCAGGTACCTAGTTTAACTACAGGATATTCCATCACCGTGAAAGAGAAACTGTTTGCAGCTGTTCAGTATGTACTGCCCCATCACCTGATCTCCAGGGCTGTGTACTATTTTGTGGAATGCCAGATTCCATGGTTCAAAAACGGCCTGATTCGCTGGGCTATTGATCACTACCACGTCAATATGAATGAAGCGAAACGAGAAGAAGCTGAAGAGTACCTCCATTTCAATGACTTCTTTACCCGGTCATTAAAGTCTGGAGCCCGTCCTTTACCAGAAGACCCGGAGATGATTGTCAGCCCGGCCGATGGTGTCATCAGTCAGATAGGGGACATCAAGAATGGCAGAATATTTCAGGCCAAAGGCCATGACTACAGTCTGGTGGAACTGCTCGGTGGTGATCTGGAGCTTGGGCAGGAGTTTATGGGCGGAAAGTTTGCCACCATTTACCTCTCCCCGAAAGACTACCACCGTGTCCATATCCCTGCGGCCGGGTCCCTGCATAAGATGGTCCATGTGCCAGGACGCCTTTTCTCTGTAAACCAGGGTACTGTTGAGAACATCCCCAATCTCTTTGCCCGGAACGAACGGGTGGTCAGTATCTTTGATACACAATATGGTCCCATAGCGGTCATCATGGTTGGGGCAATCAATGTTGCCAGTATTGAGACCGTATGGGCCGGTCTGGTGACACCGCAAAGGGGGCAGGTTGCTACCACTACCTATGGTGAAGCAAGCCAGTCGGTTGAATTAAGTCGTGGTGATGAACTGGGCCGCTTTAAACTGGGTTCCACTGCGATTGTGCTCTTTGGTAAAAACCAGATTGAGTGGCTGGAAAACTGGCAACCTGGCCTGTCGATCAAGATGGGTGAGGCATTGGCCCAAGTCAATGTTGATAAAAATGCTTCCTGATTAAGTCAAAGTAGAGATACGTTAAAAACCACTTGACCGCTTCTGGTAAATATTATGGACTCGTTCCCATGCTCCGCATGGGAGTGCTTATCGGAGCCTGCTGGATGTGCAACAACCTGTTTATGCCCGAAGAATCGGGGTCTTTGATTGTGCAAATATATTTTTCATCACCGTGAACGACAATAGTTATGGAGAGTAGACCGGCGGAACTTCCCCGCCAGCCCCTCGCAGAACGGTACGTGAA
>NZ_JAHHPM010000555.1 GCF_024606345.1 Endozoicomonas sp. YOMI1 | reverse complement strand
GCAGGGGGCTGCCTGGCTGGGCTTGGTGCCAAAGCAGCAATCGACCGGTGGCGTGTCCACGTTGCTGGGGATCAGTAAACGGGGCGATACTTACCTGCGAACCCTGTTGATACACGGTGACAGAACCGTTGTCAGTCTATTCTGGGACAACCTCCGGGCTATCTTGACGTTGATATCTAGTCAGACTAGTCTTTTCAAGTCATCATCAATTACAAGGGGGCTTATCATGGCAAACCAGTGGCAACTCCAGGAAGCAAAAAGCAAATTCAGTCACATAGTAGAAAAGGCCTGTAATGAGGGTCCCCAATTTGTCACCAAACACGGCGATAACGCAGTAGTGGTGATCTCTTACGATGATTACCAGAGAATGACCCTGCCTGAAAACAACCTGGTTGACTTTTTACGCAGCTCACCTTTTGCAGGCACCACAGAAACAGAAGAGTTTACCAGAGACAAAGAGATGCCGAGGGATATTGAATTGTGAAATATCTACTCGATACCTATGTATTATCCGAAGCGTTCAAAAAAAAACCAAACCCGCAAGTGATCGATTGGTTAGGAAGTGTGGATGAACAAAGTCTTTACCTTTGTGTATTAACACTGGGAGAGATTGAAAAAGGAGTCGAAAAAAATAAAGACCCTGCCCGGCGAAGAAAATTACGCAACTGGCTGAAGTTTGACCTTAAAGATAGATTCAGGCGCCGAATCCTGTCAGTGGACTTAAATGTGGCCCTTAAATGGGGTGCTATTCAAGCCGAAGCCGAACTGGCGGGCATCCCAATACCAGCTATTGATGGGTTAATTGCAGTGACAGGTTTAGTCCATAGTTGCACAGTGGTTACCCGGAACATCGATGATATGCGACAGAGCCAGGCTGAGCTGTTTAACCCGTGGAATGAATCCTGTTTTTGATGATTTGTGAATACTCCTGATTGTCCTGGCACAAAATTGCTGTCAGGTCTTTCTTTGTGCATATATACTGTCGTTTATAGGAAGGTCACAGATTTGAAAGATTAGAGTTGGTGATTTTAGAGTCAATGGGGATTTGAGTCACGGCACATTGTGAAAATATCTTCTTTCTATTTTTATAAACGATAAAAGTTATGCACGAAGAAAGACCCTGGTTTTTCCTTTCCTTGCATCGCGGGGCGGAACATATATGACCCCGATTTTCTTTTTGGTTTTCTGCCCCCGGTTTTCCTTCTTGTAAAGCTTGACATTTACCAGCCTGAGAGCTTTAATTTGTATCCATAAGGATACATTCTACTGTTATGTATTTGCTCAAAACTACAGCACAGTTTGAGAAATGGCTGAAAAAGCTAAAAGACAAGGCGGCTAAAGCTCGAATACTGGCTGCTCTGAAATTGCTGGAACAAGGTCATATGGGAGACTGGAAACTTGTCGGCAGCAAGATTGCAGAACTAAGAATCCACCATGGTGCCGGGTATAGGATTTACTTTTGCAGGCAAGGCAATGTGATCTTTGTGTTACTCAATGGTGGCAACAAAGCAAGCCAGTCCAGAGATATTGAAAAGGCTAAACAGATTCTTAAAGATCTGGAGGTATTAAATGGCGAAGGGATTAAAAATATTTGATGCATCAGAATATCTTGAAGATAGTGAAACAATTTCAGAATACCTGAATGCTGCAATCGAGACAGGAGACCAAGCTTTACTCTTATCGGCGATAGGTGATATTGCCAAGGCGACCGGCATGCAAAAAATAGCTAATGAGACAGGGCTTGGTCGTGAAAGCTTATACAAAGCGCTAGCACCGGGAGCAAAGCCAAGGTTCGATACCGTATTCAAGATTTTGCAGGCGCTTGGCGTCAGTTTGAAAACTGCTCCTCAGCAATAAGGGTATGTTCAGCAGTTTACAAAGTTATAAAGGTTTTTTTCAAAATAAACGGCACACGCACAATTCCGAGTAGAAAAGGCCGTTACCGACCTCAACCCTCAGTCGAGTCAACCGAAGGAACCTCCCCTTCAGCACCGGGCAGAAGGAGCTGCCAATTGCAACTCCAACCCCCTGTCGAGTCGCCCAAGGGAACCTCCCCCTCAGGCGCTCACAGAA
>NZ_JAHHPM010000554.1 GCF_024606345.1 Endozoicomonas sp. YOMI1 | reverse complement strand
TGAATAAGGCAATAAAAAAGCAGATTAACCAAGATAATCATAGATTACTCAACACAGTTATGAGCCCTTATCCTGAAACAGCGCACTCCCGTCCGGTGGCTGAGGATATCCGGGTGAGCATTGCGGTTGACTGCAGGAGTGTGTTCGGCCCTGGTTGTCGGCCGGGGACTTTGTTTCCTGGCGGGCAGGCGTTCCGTGACTGTGGTCTTTATCTCCGTTGATGTATTGCTGAATGACCTCTGGAGTCAGGCGGCGCAGGTAGCACGTATCTTTAGCCTTGATTCGGGCATATTCAATTTTTGACTGTAAATAATCCTGAAATGATGGGCTGAGATAACCACTGTCAGCCGTTGCCGGAGTCTCGTCGGATGAATCCACCAGTGTTTGCACTTGTTGATGCATCTGCTTATAGCATCGACAGGCACTGTGGTAGTCGCCTATTTCTGCAAACAGGTCACCCGCCTGGAGGTTGAGTGGAATAAATTTTCCCCGGCTGGCGGCTTGTCCATACAATGTCGCCACCTTCTCAGGTGATGGATGGTATTAATTGCTGCTCATGGAGCCAGCCCATCAGGAAACAGGCGTAACCACATGGATGCTGTCGCAGGTGCCTTTTTCAGTTGCTGCTCATGCATCTTCAGAAACTTTTCCGACTCAATCAGGCGACATGCGCCCAGTGCCAACACGGCGTCCGGATTCAGGCTGAAGGGTGCATCCGACCTTCTGTTTCGGAAATACCAGATGTACTAACTTGCAGGTGCAGCTGTATAGCGGTTTTATATCCTCTGCCGGACAATAGGCACCCCAAAACCACCGGTTAAACTTCTTTATGCCGGATTTATCATCAAGCGCTGGGGAGAAATTGCTGTTAATAGCAACGTCCAACAGTGTTTTGACCTGCTCAGTAAACGACCATGGTTGGTCTGCTATGCACATTGACCGAATAACATTATGATCAATACTGACTTTCCTCCCGGCAAAAAAAATGCTCTTCGGCAATCGTGTTTACTGAATCGCCGTGGGCGTTGAGGAAACTGTCCACGCATTGGTTATAACTCAGTCTATCCACAGTTTGGTCCCTTATGAAACAGCCATCAGCATACAAAAAGCTGCTCATGCAGTGGGTAGGGAACGTGCTCCTGTAGACAGGTTGCCGTTTCCACTGGGTCGAAGGAGCTACCAATTGTAGCTCCAACCCCCTGTCGAGTCGCCCAAGGGAACCTCCCCCTCAGGCGCTCACAGAA
>NZ_JAHHPM010000553.1 GCF_024606345.1 Endozoicomonas sp. YOMI1 | reverse complement strand
ACGAAATTTTTATCCTCAATTTTCTGCCATCCTCGCTACGGGCGCTATTCTCGGAAAGGCTCCTAGCCGGACTTATTCAGCCTGCCACCAGGTATTGATAATCATGGGGTAATCCGTGACCACTTCCGGTCGCTTGATATTACTTTGGTGGGCAACTCTGACTTTGCCAAAGTACCAGAGCGGAATACCGTAGTGATTCCAGAGCAGCACCCGGTCAAGGCTGTGAATAATGGTTTCCAGTGCCTCCTGACTCTCGGCTCTTGGTATTTTCTCCAGCAGCGCATCAATCACAGGATTTTTTATACCAGCCAGATTCTGGGTATCGGGTATATCCGCATTACTGGAGTGAAAGTATCTGAAAAGTTCACTGCCTAATGAGAGTCCCAGGGGATAGGCATTACCAATGGTATCAAAATCCAGCTTTCTCACTCTCTGTAAATAGTTGCTGCTGTCGATGACCCGGTATTTCAGTTCAATACCGATGCTGGCCAGGTTCTTTTTAAATGGCAAAATAAGCCTGTCCGCCAGATGACTGGAGGTAATCAGCTCAAAAGTCAGCGGCTCTTGCTGCCGGTTGACCAGCTTGCCTCTCTTGAACTGCCATCCTGCTTCATTAAGTCGTGCGAGCGCCTGTTGCTGTTGGGCTCTTATTGAACCATCGCCTCTGGTTTTGGGGGATAAAAATGGCTGGTGGAACAGGGTATCAGGCAGTTGTGTGCGAAATGGTTCTAACAGTTCCTGTTCATGGGCTGAGGGTAGACCTGAAGCGGCGTATATGGAGTTTGGAAAGTAGCTGTTTGCCCGGGTATAGGCGTTTTCAAACAGTGTTCGGTTGCTCCACTCAAAATCCAGCAGATAGCCAATCGCTTCTCTTACCCGAATATCGTTAAAGGGAGCCCGGCGGGTGTTGAACACAATCATTGGACTGCCAATAATCATTTTGGTTGGAATTTCAGCCTTTATCACCTTGCCAGACGTGATGTCTGGAAAGTTGTAGGCTTTGGCCCAGTTTTTGGCAATGGGTTCGAAATAGAGGCTAAGCACCCCGGCTTTAAAGGCTTCAAAGGCCGTGGTCAGATCTCGATAGAAATAGAGAGTGATCTGATCGAAGTTGTATTTGCCTTGATTCACCGGCAGATCCTTCCCCCAGTAATCCTTAACTCGGGTAAACGTAACCGATGACCCTCCTTCCACATGGGTGATTTTGTAGGGGCCACTGCCCAGTGGCGGCGTCAGTTTGGATTTTTCGTTAAGCTCGTCTTTCCAGTAGTGAGCAGGCAGTACTGGCAGTTCGGCAGCACAGAACAGTTGATCTCTGTTGCCAGAACTCTTGAAGTGAAAGCGAACACTGTGTTTATCAAGAACCTCAACACGCTCAATGGGCTTAAGCTGAATCTGATATTTGACCGGGCCTTTGGTGCGCAGGTGCTCAAAAGAGAACTCAACGTCTTCTGCGGTAATCGCATGACCATCATGAAAGTGGGCGTTGGGGTGGAGGTTAAAGGTTATCCATTGGTTATTGTCAGGGTACTCCACTGATTCGGCAATCAGGCCATAAGCAGACCTGGTTTCATCGCCACTCGGGCTGTATGTGCCAGTACCCACCATCAAGGGTTCATTCAACCCCAGAAAGCCCAAAGTAAAAAATCGAAGGGGGGAGATTTGGGAGATGTGGGTTCCGGCTTGGGAATAAGGATTTAAAGTATCAAAGACACCAATGGCGGCAATGTTAAGTTTGCCTCTCTTTGGGGCGAGAGGATTGACGTAATCGAAATGCCTGAAGCCTTCCGGGTATTTAAGGTCATCAAAACGTGAGAGTCCGTGTGACTTGTGTGGGATGGGCACTGCTGCCATCACCAGCAAGCTGACAACAGGGACTAACACTGCCAGAAACATCAGGCTTTTCTGTTTCAAAGTCGCTCCTTTATCCAACCCACACTGGGATACTGGCTCAGGAAACTACAACAACAAATAGTAGCCTCATTCTTCCTGATCCAGTGCTGAGACTGCATTGCTATTTATGTGACCTGATCTTGAGAATCAGGCACTAAAGCCGAGAACTAACAGAGAGCCGATTGCCCACAGGCTGAAGCGGTTGATACACTGTTTTGATGGACTAACCGGGAAAATTTGGTGTGGCAATTATTCCTGGCTGAAAGAAGCAGAGTTAGCCGAACTTCCGTTAACGATTTATACCGGCTCTCACTTAAACTAAAAACTATTCAAGGAATCGGGACGACAATGAGACGCTTTGCTCTGGCAGGAATCCTGCTTTGTATGTCCTCTCTGGTACTGTCATACGACAGCCCGGTAAAGGCAGACTCCCCCAGCAGGTACACCGTTGAGAAAGGCGATACCCTGTGGGATATATCCACTACCTTTCTGGACAGCCCATGGTTATGGCCGGAAATCTGGCATGCTAACCCCCAGATAGAGAATCCCCACCTGATTTACCCTGGAGATGTAGTCAGTCTGGTTTATATCAATGGCCAGCCGAGGCTGATGATTTCCAGTCGTGGGAAATCTGGCCGAACGATTAAATTAAGCCCAAAAATCCGGGTGAAGCCCGGAGAGTCTGCAATCCCGGCGATTCCCTTGAGTGCTGTGCACAGTTATTTAAAAGGCGGTCATGTATTTGCCAGTGAGGAACAGCTGAATAACGCGCCTTATGTGTTTGCTGCGAAAGAAGGCAAATTGGCTTCAGGTGCTGGCGATAAAATATACGCGCGGGGAGATTTTGCCGGACAGACCCTGCGGTTTGATGTCGTTCGCCGTGGTCAGCAGATTGTTGACCCGCAAACCAATGAATTGCTGGGGCTTATTGGCATTGATGTCGGAACCATCAACTTGAGTCGTGTCAGGGAAGATGTTGCCTCCATGGTCGTGCAGGAAAGTAAAATGGAGATGAAACCCGGTGATCGAGTGGTCAAGCAGGATGCCAGCGGATTGGTAACGACGTTTTTTCCAAGAGCACCGGCTGCGCCTGTAGATGGTATAGTCACAGCTAACCTGAACAAGACGAAAAAGATTTCCAAGTTTGATACCATCGTTATCAACAAGGGGGTACGGGAGAGTCTCAGGCAAGGGGATATCCTGGCCGTCTACCGAAAGACACAAGAAGCCTTAGACCCATTTACCAATGAACAGGTCGCACTGCCATCAGAGAGAATAGGTTTAGTGATGGTTTATCGACCTTTTGAAAAAATGAGCTATGGTATTGTGCTATCAGCTAAAGAGGATATTGAAGTTGGCTATATCCTCCGGAGCCCACAACCATAAGTAACCATTTATTCAAAAAAAACCGGATGTTTACCGGGTGCTTCATTGGATGTGTGGCTTATTTGGAAAAAGCTGTTAATAACCAGAAGCGGTTAATAACCAGAATAAGCCACACAACTCCGGAAAGAGAATTCGATGATATACACTGATACAGACCAGAAGGACTGGTTACAACTGCTCCCCTGGCTAACGCTTTCCCTTATTCCAGGTCTGGGGCCCATCAAATCCAGCCAGCTTATCGACAAATTCCAACATCCCAGCCAGCTTTTTTCTGCATCATTTAACGAACTGAAGGGTATTATTCCGGAGAAGCTGGCCAGTTTGCTGGTCAATGCCCACAGAGACTCATCTATTCAGAAACAGTTGCACCTGACACAGGCATGGCTGCAAGCCAGCCAGGCTCATACCATTGTGACACCGGATTCCCATTTCTATCCCAAGGCATTGAAAGAGCTTCCTGATGCGCCGGTTGTGCTCTACGTCATTGGTAACAGACAATTAATCAGTGAGCCGCAGCTGGGCGTTGTCGGTAGCCGAAGGCCTACCCCAAATGGTCGCCGGGTTGCCCAGGAATTTTGTGAACACTTATCAAGAAGTGGTCTGGTGATTACCAGTGGTATGGCTTTGGGTATCGATGCGGCTGCCCACCAGGGGGCACTGGGTTGTTATGGTGCTACCGTGGCCGTGTTGGGTACCGGTGTGGATCAGGTTTATCCGGCAAGGCATAAGGACCTTTATCAGTTGATTGCCAGTCAGGGGGCCATCGTCAGCGAATACCCATTGGGAACGAAACCCTTTGCCGGTAACTTTCCCCGTCGAAATCGTATCCTGTCTGGTTTATCCCTGGGGGTGCTGGTGGTTGAAGCTGCACTGGAAAGCGGCTCTTTAATCTCGGCAAGGCTGGCAGCGGAGCAGGGGCGCGAGGTTTTTGCCATACCGGGTTCTGTGTTGAACCCGTTAAGTCGGGGATGTCATAAGCTGATCCGCGAAGGTGCAGTGCTGGTGGAAAGTCCGGATGATGTATTAATTGAACTCGCGCCACAGCTCCATAGTGTTATGAATGAATTCTCTCCACCGACGTCCAGTCGAAAAGAGACAGACCCTTTACGGCTTAAAGTTATTGAAGTGATGGGGTTTGACGTTGTCAGTGCGGATCAAATCAGCACACTGTCCGGAATTCCTTTTGCGGAGCTTTCCGTCGTGCTTACCGAAATGGAGCTTGATGGCGTAATAGAGTCCACATCCGGTGGTTTTATTCGTCTTGGCTGATTTGGTGGATCAGCGGAAAGTATTCGGGCTTTACGCTTCTGGCTGTTGCTTCTGAACTTCTCTTGCTAGACTGGGAGGCTGTCCGGGAATAGACTGCCCTACTGCGGTGGCAGCAAATTGGTCTAAAAAATCCGTTTTGTTCAGCAAATAGCCCCGCTATTCACTTCACAAAACGGAATTTTTATCCTCA
>NZ_JAHHPM010000552.1 GCF_024606345.1 Endozoicomonas sp. YOMI1 | reverse complement strand
GTTGCTTATATCACCGCCCGATTGGGCGATGCTTTACGCAGGTTTTGGTAACGTTTCCATTCAATCTTTCTTTGGAAGAAACAGGCAAAAGCGTTGAAGAATATAGTTGGTACTATGCTGCTCGTACCTTATCCAAAAAAAGTATACAAGTTGTCGCGACATTAAAAAAAGAAATAAAAGTACCAAGTGTAGAAGCTTTTGTAGCGGCCTTTCGTAGTGGCAAATCATGAGAGTTCCCTACCATGGTTTTTGCAATAGTACGCAGAGAGTGAAAGCATAGCCTGCTAGTCTGAACTCACATGAGATACAAACTCATTGACTGGTACATGGTTTCATTCCGGGTCGTGAAAGTTGGACTATTTTTCCATAGAAAGTTCATTTCGTGACAGCCCGAATTGAGATAGGATAAGCAATTTCCATAGCCTGCATGATTGATTGTCATTGCTTTTTATTGGCTGTTACAGAAACAGTTCCGGTAAGGCTTCAGTTATATGACAATCCTGATAGTCATCAGGCATTCCCACCAAGGTTATCGAAGTAGTCTATGTTCGGTTCGCGCAAAGACGATGAGAAAAAAGCCAAACGCAGCTTTTGGCCCTGGGGTCGACGTTCCCGGGATGAAGTTTCTGAAGAACAGGTAGAGGCAAAGGCTGAGCCTGAAGTAGAAGACGTTGTATCCACTGTAGAAACACCGGAAATTACGCCAGAGTCGGCTTCTGAATCTTCAGCCGGTGTTGATGCTGCACGTGAGATTGTGCCTGAGGTAGTTCAGGGGGCTGCAGATAAGCCTGTTCATCCGGAGTCCCCGGAGGAATCCGCACACAAAGCACCAGAGGCTTCTGACAAAGAAGTTCAGGTTGTTGCTGCCACTGAAATTCCCCAGGCTGCTCAGCCAGATAAAACGCCTGTTGATGAAGAGAGCAAGCCTGAAGCCAAAGGTGGCTTCTTTGCCCGCATGCGTCAGGGGCTGAGCAAAACCCGTAACGTTCTGGTCGAAGGCGTTGCAGAACTGTTTATCGGTAAAAAGGAGATTGATGATGATCTTCTGGATGAACTGGAAACTCAGTTGCTGGTCGCCGATGTGGGGGTTGAAGCCACCACTGACATTATTGAAAAGCTGACCCGGAAAGTGAATTACCAAGAGCTGGATGATGCGGATGCCCTTATGGCTGCCCTGCAATCCGAGCTTGCTGATATTCTTGAGCCTGCTGACCAGCCACTGGTCATTCCGAAACAGGACACGCCTTTTGTTGTCCTGGTGGTGGGCGTTAATGGTGTTGGTAAGACTACGACTATTGGCAAGCTGGCCCGTAAGTTTCAGTCTGAAGGCCGCAAGGTTATGCTCGCAGCTGGTGATACATTCCGCGCGGCTGCGGTTGAACAGTTGCAGGTATGGGGTGAACGGAATGAGATTCCAGTGGTTGCCCAGCATACTGGCGCTGACAGTGCTTCCGTTATTTTTGATGCCTTCGAAGCAGCAAGAGCCCGCAATATTGACGTATTGATTGCCGATACCGCTGGTCGCCTCCACAACAAGGAACATTTGATGGAGGAGCTGAAAAAGGTCAAGCGGGTGCTTGGGAAACTGGATCCTGATGCTCCTCATGAAGTGTTACTGGTGCTGGATGCGGGCACCGGGCAGAATGCCCTGAGCCAGGCTCGTCTGTTCCATGAAACGGTGCAGTTAACCGGCATGGCCTTGACCAAGCTGGATGGAACCGCTAAGGGCGGGGTGATCTTCGCGCTGTCCAAACAGATGAAACTGCCAATCCGTTTCCTGGGGGTGGGGGAACAGATAGATGACCTGAGGCCGTTTTCGGCTAAGGAATTTGTTAAAGCACTATTCTCCCGGGAAGGTTGATATAGCAGGTAATGACGTCAAATGTCGTTCATTAGAGTGTTGGTTACTTGAATAGCAAACAAGAGATAGATTAAGGACAGCGGGATGATTCGCTTTGACAGTGTCAGCAAGCGTTACCCGGGAGGTCATGTTGGCCTTGAGCAGGTCAGTTTTCACCTGGAGCGAGGAGCGATTGCGTTTCTGACAGGCCATTCCGGTGCAGGAAAAAGCACCCTGATGAAGCTGGTTATGCTTCTTGAGAGGGCCAGTGCAGGTCAGGTCTGGGTGGGAGGTCATAACCTGAGGGCTCTTAAGAACAGCCGGATTCCCTATCTTCGCCGCAATATTGGTGTGGTTTTTCAGGATCACCAGCTGCTGTTTGATCGTACTGTTTTTGACAATGTCGCTTTACCGCTCTTGATTGCAGGCTATTCTCCCAGTGATTGTGCTGGCCGGGTTCGTGCTGCTTTGGATATGGTCGGGTTATTAAGCAAGGAAAAGTTGTTTCCAGTGGCTTTGTCCGGTGGTGAACAACAGCGTGTTGGTCTGGCGCGGGCAGTAGTGAATCGCCCGGCTTTGCTTCTTGCGGATGAGCCTACCGGAAACCTTGACCCTCAGTTGTCCACGGAAATCATGAAGCTGTTTGAGAATTTTAATCAGGTGGGGGTTACCGTGTTGATTGCCAGTCATGACCTGGCGCTGGTGGCTAGGATGCGACACCGTATTTTGACCCTGGATCATGGCAGGCTGGTTGCAGACCAGGAGGTTCAGTGAGTCTGTTTAGTAAGAGCAGCAGGCGTCAGCAAGATGGTCGTCGGCACACATTGGATGAACAGGCCGGTAAGGGCAAAACCGCTGGAAAGAATGCGGGAAGCTTTGTTCATAACGAAGCTCATAAAGATGCCCATAAAAGAGGTGCCAATCGCCAGACGGTAGCAACACTGACACTGCATTCTTTCGTTAGCTTGCACCGGCAGGTGGGTAAAGATGCACTGAACCGCCTGCTTAACAACCCGGTGGCAAGTCTGTTAAACAGCTTGCTGATCGCGATTGCCTTTTCCCTGCCGGTTTTACTGTTTGTACTGGTGAGCAATGTGCAGGTGCTTGGGGCAGCCTGGGATGGGCAACCCAAAATCTCAATTTACCTCAATCATGGGGTTAGCCAGAAAATTATCGGTCAACGCATTGCTGATTACCGTCAAGACCCTCTGATTAAAGAAGTTGTCTACCTGTCACCGGAGCAGGGAATGAAAGACTTTCAGCAAAAGATAGGGCTGCAGGATGTGATTACTCAACTTGGGTTCAATCCATTACCGGGGGTGATTGAGCTGCTGCCTGTCAGTGAGGCTTCTTTTGAACAACTGGATGATGCCGTAGTCAATTTTCAGCAAATGGATGGAGTTGACCAGGTCCGCCTGGATCGGCAGTGGGTCCAGCGGCTGCAGGCAATATTAACGATGCTTGAACGCTTTGCCGTCATGCTGGGCGGGATTCTTGGGCTTACCGTGATTCTGGTGATCAGCAACACCGTGCGTCTCAGTATTGAAAGCCGCCGTGATGAAATCAAAATTATCAGTATGGTGGGTGGAACACGGGGCTTTATTGCCATGCCCTTCATCTATATGGGGATCTGGTATGGCGTGATCGGCGCTATTCTGGCTCAAGTGATTGTTTTTTCATTATTAGCTGTCTTGAGTCATGAAATGATGAATATTGCCGGACTGTATAATAGCGAGATGGTATTATCCGGCCCCGGTTTTGGCGTGTTGGGCGTATTGCTGCTTGCCGGAATAGCGTTCGGTGTTCTGGGGGCAATGAGCAGCTGTTATCGACATTTTCAGGCTTTAGTACCGGATTAGTCTGTGTAAAGTAAGAAAATGTCCTGTAAAGTCGATAGCGATTGTGAAGCCAATTGTTGTTATTATTAGTATTCGTCTGAACTTCAGCTATTTTAACAGAGTCTAATTAAGAGGGTATCTTGACGGAGTCAGTTATGGGCACCAGTCTTCAACCAGTCGATATGTTAGTTCCTGGCCGCAATATTGATGCGTATGTTGCGTCAGTCAGCAGCATTGCTGTGTTGTCTGCTGAACAGGAAAAGACCCTTGCTGAGCGCCTCTTCTTTCATAATGATCTGGAAGCGGCTCGTCAGCTGGTAATGTCTCACCTTCGCTTTGTTGTTCACATTGCCAAAAGCTATTCCGGCTATGGTCTGCCATTGGCGGACTTGATTCAGGAAGGCAATGTGGGCCTTATGAAGGCGGTTAAGCGTTTTAACCCTGAGGTTGGGGTAAGGCTTGTCTCCTTTGCTGTGCATTGGGTCAAAGCGGAAATACACGAATTTATTCTGCGCAACTGGCGCATTGTTAAAGTCGCGACCACGAAAGCACAACGCAAACTTTTCTTTAACCTGCGCAGCGCTAAAAAGCGTCTGTCCTGGTTAACCAACGATGAAGCGGATGCCGTAGCCAGAGATCTGGGTGTTGAAGCTAAAGTGGTTCGTGAAATGGAAAGCCGAATGGCTGGCCAGGATACCGCTTTCGATGGCTATGGGGATGATGATAGCGATACCGCATATCAGGCACCTGCTTACTATCTGGAAGATCGTAACTCTGATCCTTCTTCTTTGCTTGAAGATGCCGACTGGTCCGACAGCTCTATTTCCCAGCTGAGAAATGCCCTGGCACAGCTGGACGAACGCAGTCGGGATATCCTGCAAAAGCGTTGGCTGGCAGAAGAAAAGGCAACGCTGCACGAGCTGGCGGATACGTATGGAGTATCTGCTGAGCGTATTCGTCAGTTGGAAAAGAATGCGATGAAAAAGCTGAAAGGTTCCATGGAAGCCTGATGCAGATTAAACGTTCTGAAAAAAGTCGCTGAATAGCGGCTTTTTTTATGAGGTCAAATACAGGGTGTTGACTTTTATGCTGAGCTGCGTAGAATTCGTCGCTCTTCCACGGGCTAACCTGAAACGGTTATCCACGGATCAGCAGAATGAATCTTCATCGCTGAGTGCGAAATGTGGTTTGAAAATGGGTTGTTTGGAAATGAGCGAAAAACAACCGGTTGACAAATCGAACCGGCGCGGTAAGATGCGCCTCCACTGGCAAGGCTTCGGGCAACGTCAGTGAGTTGGAAAGCCTCTCGCTCTGATCGAAGAGAATGACTGCTTGACAACGAAAGTCGCCACGGTAAGATGAGAGGCCTTGCTTTCGGTGGTCAGTTGGCAGTAGCCAGTGGCCAGTAGTACAAAGCAA
>NZ_JAHHPM010000550.1 GCF_024606345.1 Endozoicomonas sp. YOMI1 | reverse complement strand
GATCCAGCGGTTCAAAATGGCTGCGCAGTTCATATTTAGAAGGTGGAATTGGTATAATGCAGGCCAAAATAATCGGCAATGGCTTTCTGGGTATAACCGCCGGAACTGAAAGCAGAACAAACGGCATCCTCCAGGGTAGCAAAATTAGTTTTATAAAAATCCAGCGCTTTAGCAGGCTTGCGTTTCTGCTTATGAGGCACTTCAGAAAGGGCCTTATCTTTCACCGGCTTGTCAATATACTGCTGCTGATCCGAAACAAACTGATCATCACCCAGGTAGATCTGCTGTTTAAGATGAACCCAGATATTGATACCCACCCCTGCCAGTACAAAAGCAGCAAAACGTTCACAGGCTCGCTCCCGATCTTGTGAAAACTGCATCAGCATGGCATCGGTGGCCAGCCAGTCTGGTGAAGGCAGCTCACCGAGGGTATAACGGTAACTGCTCCACAGCCAGTCAGCAGGGTGATCCACCATACAGGCACGTACCGGATTCAACACCACATAACGGCTCAACTCCAGAAGGTAGGCTGCCTTATCCACCAGAATGGCTTTGTAGCGCCCCTGAAAAAGATGGCCAACCCGCCCATAGCGTCGGTTAAACCGTGTGGTATAAACACCATTCAGCTGCCGCATACCCGCAGAAAGATTACCGTCTGGCGTTTCTAACACCAGGTGATAATGATTGGTCATCAAACACCAAGAATGAATCGACCAGTTAAAGCGGTCACAGACCTCGGCCAGGGTATCCAGGAACAGATTGAAATCTACCTCTTCCCAGTAAATTGGCTTGCGTTCATTCCCCCGCGAAGTCACATGGTACAGCGCACCAGCGTACTCAATTCGTAATGGCCTGCTCACTTATATACCCCCAAGTAATAAACAAAGAGCTATAAAAGTAGAACAGGATTAGGGGGCGTAAAGAATCAAGACCTGACCCCGGTTTTTAGCGTGACCCCGGTTTTCTTTTCGTTCTTTTCGGGAAGCGGGCGGCGGGAAGCGGGAGTCTTCCCCCAATTATTCATCTATAATAGGTACACACTTCGGACACAAAATTATTACCCACAAGGAACAAACCATGGGCACTGATACAACACCAGCAGTTTTCGGCATAAGGGAACTCAGAGAAAGATCCAAAGAACTTAGTGATGTTGCCCAGTCGGGCAAATTAGCCGTATTTACCCGTTACGGGGCACCTCTTATGATCGGCGTGCCCGTCACCAATACCTTGCTGGAAAAAGGGGTCCACACCGGTCTTGCGATCAGTTTGTATGAAGCGGGCGTATTAACACTGGCAAAATCAGCCCAACTCGCCGACCTATGCCTGGAAGACTTTATGAAGCTGGTATCAAGCCTTGACATTCCCATTGCTGATTACCAGCCCGGCGACTTGGAAAAGGAGTTAAAGCACTTTGACTAAAATCATCGTTGCTGATGCCAGCCCACTGATCGCCCTGGGCCAGACGCCAGTTCTTAATCATCTGAAGCAACTGAATCTGATATTAATGGCTCCCGCCACTGTACTCAATGAGTGCAAAGTACCCGGAAAAC
>NZ_JAHHPM010000549.1 GCF_024606345.1 Endozoicomonas sp. YOMI1 | reverse complement strand
GTGAGTGTCCTTTCCTGCTGTGAACTTGATCTTGATAGCACTGGCGATGGCGTTGTCGGAGCCTGCGGCGCAGTAGATGTATTTTTCAGCTGAGAGCTTGATTGCGTTGGTGTTGGCGTCGGTTTTGCAGAACTGGTCGATTGCGAGGTTGAGGCAGCAGTGCCGGTTGGTTCTTTACTGTTTTCAAGGTTGTGGTCTTGCGTCGCCTGGCCCCCACAACCCGGCAGGCTGGCCAGCGCCAGACAGGCCATGGCCACCTGGTTAATGGTATTGAAATAGCTATTGGCGGGTATGGCTTTCTGGGCCAGACGCAAAGCCAGCTCTTTAGGTTGAATCTTCAATTGTATCCATGGGCTACCTGGCTGATCTGGCAGATCAGTCTGTTGCCCGGGATCAAAGTCAGGATGAAAGGACTTAGCCAATGTCTTACTGACATTCCAGAAACCCGACCAGCCCGAACCCTCCGGGCTATGGCCGCTATCAGTGGCAGCCGAGTCAGATGGTGCAGTCATGGTTACGCAGGAAGTGAGTACAGGGGTCATTTCATTGCTTCCGGGTCACAGGATTCGGAATACAAATGTAGATGTAAATAAGAATGATTTTTTTATTTTTAGCAGTACCGGGATTACTGAGAGTTCTTGCCAGGAATATTTCAGACTGACAGCGTTTGCTGCCAGCCTGGGAGGGAATATCAGAACTGTTTGAGAATCTGCTCAACACTGTCGGTTGCATCACCAAACAGCATACGGCTGTTCTCACGGAAGAACAGTGGATTCTGAACACCCGCATAGCCGGTAGCCATTGAGCGTTTGAATACGATCACTTCTCCGGCTTCCCAAACCCGCAATACCGGCATGCCGGCAATGGGGCTGTTGGGATCTTCGGCGGCCGCCGGGTTCACCGTGTCGTTGGCACCGATCACCAGAACCGTGTCGGTATCGGCAAAGTCATCATTGATTTCATCCATCTCTTCCACGATGTCATAAGGCACTTTTGCCTCTGCCAGCAGTACATTCATATGACCCGGCAGCCGACCGGCAACCGGGTGGATACCAAAACGAATGTTGATACCACGGTCCCGCAGCTTATTGACCAGATCACGAACCGGGTGCTGAGCCTGGGCAACCGCCATACCATAGCCAGGCGTGATAATGACACTGGAGGCGTTCTTCAGCCGTTCCGCAACGTCTTCTGCACTGACTTCCGTATACTCACCCTGATCACCACCGTCGACGATAGTCCCTTCTTTGATACCAAAGCCCCCCAGAATCACCGAAATAAACGAACGATTCATGGCCCTGCACATCAGGTAAGAGAGAATGGCACCGGAAGAACCCACCATGGCACCGGTAATGATCAGCAGGTTGTTGCCCAGCATAAAGCCAGTCATGGCAGCCGCCAGACCTGAGTAGGCGTTAAGCATGGATACCACCACCGGCATATCGGCACCGCCAATACCCAGCACCAGGGTTACACCAAAGGCAAATGCCAGGAGGGTGACCAGCACCAGCGCCAGAATACTGTGCTGCTGTACATACACAACCCCCATCAAAACCGCCAGGCCAAGGATGGCCAGGTTGGTCCAGTGCTTACCGGGCAGTGATACAGGACGGCTGGAAATCTTGCCATGTAGCTTCAACGCCGCCACCACCGAGCCACTGAACGTCACCGCACCAATAATAATCCCGATAAAGATTTCACAGCTGTGAATCAACTGCTCAGACGACATCACCAGGTCTTTAAACTGACCTACCAGTGAGTCATTTATTTCCAGCGCACTGGAAAAACCAATCAGTACGGCCGCCAGACCACCAAAGCCGTTCAGAATGGCCACCAGCTGTGGCATCTCCGTCATCTGGACCTTAATCGCCAGGTAGAGGCCAACACCCGCACCCACCATCATGCAAATTGTTACCAGGGTAATACCGGCAATATGGGCATGAGCCAGGGTTGCCAGAACGGCAACCACCATACCGGTGATGCCATAGATATTGCCGTTTTTTGCCGTATCCTGTCGGCTAAGCCCGGCCAGGCTCATAACAAACATCAATGCAGCGAGCAGATAAGCCGCTACCAGTAATCCTTCAGACATTGCGAGCGACTCCTGTTAATCCAGACGGAACATCTTGAGCATCCGCTGGGTAACAGCGAATCCACCAACAATATTGATGACGGCGACCGTGATGGCGATACCCGACAGTGCAAGTACAATATTGTTGTCACTGCCCATCTGGACCAGGCCACCAACCACCACAATGCCACTGATGGCGTTGGTGACACTCATCAATGGCGTATGCAGCGCAGACGTCACATTCCAGATAACGTAATAGCCGACGATGGAAGCGAGGACAAAAACGGTGAAATGTTCCAGGAAACTGCTGGGGGCAGCGTTAGCCACACAACCAAAGAGAACAGCGCCGACAGCCATCAGCACCGGCTTCAGCCAGGGTTTGGACTTTGCTTCTTGCTCAGGCTCTTTAGCCACAACCGGTTCAGGCCTGGCAGCCGGGGCAGCACTGACTTTCACCGGGGGTGGCGGCCAGGTGATGCTGCCGTCACGGATCACGGTCAGACCACGGATAACTTCATCATCAAAGTTGATATCAATCTGTCCATCCTTGTTTGGACAGAGCAGTTTCAGCAGATTAACCAGATTAGTGCCGTACAGTTGCGATGACTGGGTAGGCAGACGACTCGGCAGATCGGTATAACCGATCACTTTTACGCCATGGGCGACGGTGATCTGATCCTTGACGGTGCATGCACAGTTACCACCGGTCTGGGCAGCCAGATCGACAATAACACTGCCGGGCTTCATGGCCTTGACCATGTCTTCGGTGATCAGCTTTGGTGCCGGTTTACCGGGAATAAGCGCCGTGGTGATGATGATATCAACTTCTCGGGCCTGCGCCATAAAGAGCGCCATCTCGGCATCAATAAAGGCCTGGCTCATCTCTTTCGCATAACCATCGGAAGAGTCCTGTTGTTCTTCCTCTTCCGGTGAAAAGACCAGCTCAAGGAACTCGGCCCCCATACTCTCAACCTGCTCTTTGACTTCAGGCCGGGTATCGAATGCACGCACAATGGCACCCATGCTGCCCGCTGCACCCAGGGCAGCCAGGCCAGCAACACCGGCACCAATGACCAGTACCCTGGCAGGCGGAATTTTACCGGCCGCGGTGATCTGACCATTAAAGAAGCGGCCAAACTCGTGGGATGCCTCAACCACCGCACGATAGCCACCGATATTGGCCATTGAACTCAGGGCATCCAGAGACTGTGAGCGCGACAGGCGCGGTACGCTGTCCATTGCCAGAATGTTCACATTACGCTGGCTGAGCTTATTCATCAGCGCTTCATTCTGGGCAGGCCAGATGAAGCTGGCCAGGGTAGCGCCATCTTTCAGCAGTGCAATTTCATCATCAATGGGCGCGTTCACCTTGAGAATAATGTCTGAATTCCAGACCTCATCACGATCAACGGCCCGGGCACCAGCCTGAGTGAATGCTTCATCCTCAAAGCTGGCTTTTACCCCTGCACCTCGTTCAACGACGACGTCAAAACCGAGCTTCTGCAACTTACCCACGGTATCGGGCGTTGCAGCAACGCGATTCTCGTTTTCCTGGACCTCTCCAGGGATCCCTATGCGCATAACGGTCACCGGAAGCTAAATTAATAGACTTTTCGTTCAGTGCATCAGCACCCAGCGCTTCTGAACCGGATAAAAGCACCAGCGGGTACCTTATATTTGTCAGTTCAGAATGCTGACCCCAATCAAAACTGCTGGAACTTTTACTGTGAAAACGACCGATATTCTTACCTGATTTGAACGTTGACAAGATCACAGGAACCAGCAACACACGACATCATTCTCACAGCAAAAATTCAGGCTGATTGAGCTGTTTCATAAGATGGAAACCCCTCTCATAAATCAGGGCAGACATAGTAAGTGATTTTTTGACAAAGTGGTAATTAACAGCGCTTGTTGGTGGGATTACCTGTTTACTGAACCTGGGGTGCTGTGTGGGTATTAGCGCTTTTCTGCACTACGATAGTGTATGTCTTTCACCAAACGCCGCATTAAACATTGGCTAAAGCAGTGCTCACTGCATCCACCAATGTCGGATGATAATTTGGCTTCAGGGCTCAGGGTAGCAAACGCACCCTGAGCCTGAGGACGCTGCCGTTTATTCCTGATCTTCCCATTTCAGGCTGCGTTCTACCGCTTTCTTCCAGCCTTTGTACAACCCTGTGCGCTGTTCATCATCCATCACCGGAGTATAAACACGATCAACGCCAACCTTGTCCTTAAGCTCATCAATGCTTTTCCAGAAGCCAACGGCAAGACCTGCCAGATAAGCGGAACCCGCTGCTGTTGACTCAGTCACCGTCGGACGAACCACTTCCTTATTCAAAATGTCTGACTGGAACTGCATCAGGAAGTTATTGGCAACGGCACCACCATCAACATGCAGCTGTTTCATTTTGAAGCCAGCATCCTGCTGCATCGCTTCAATCAGATCACGGGATTGATAAGCAATGGCTTCCAGCGTCGCACGAACAATATGGTTACGGTTAGCGCCACGGGTCAGACCAAAAATGGCACCACGGGCATAAGGATCCCAGTATGGCGCTCCCAAACCAACAAAACCCGGCACCACATACACACCATTGGTGTCTTTTACTTTACTGGCAAAATATTCGGTATCCGCCGCATCACGAACCAGGCCAAGCTCATCGCGAAGCCACTGAACGGAAGCCCCGCCCATAAAGACAGCGCCTTCCAGGGCATAATGCACCTTGCCATCAATACCAAAGGCGATGGTCGTTAAAAGACCATTTTCAGACTTAACAGGTGTCTCACCGGTATTCATCAACAGGAAGCAGCCTGTGCCATAGGTATTTTTGGCCATGCCTTTTTCATGGCACATCTGGCCAAACAGGGCGGCCTGCTGGTCACCCGCCATGCCAGCCACCGGAATCCGTGTTCCACCTTTACCACCGATATTGGTCTTGCCATACACTTCCGAGCTGGACTTCACTTCAGGCAGCATGCTGCGTGGAATATCCAACGCCTTCAGGATGGTGTCATCCCACTCCAGGCGGTTGATATCAAACAGCATGGTGCGTGAAGCGTTGGTCACATCAGTCACATGGGCACGGCCATTGGTGAGCTTCCAGGTCAGCCAGGTATCCACGGTACCGAACAACAGGTCACCTTTCTCGGCACTTTCACGGGCACCTTCTACGTTATCAAGAATCCACTTGATTTTTGTGCCAGAGAAATAGGCGTCCAGAACCAGACCGGTGGTTTCACGGATATGGCTTTCCAGACCCGCTTTTTTTAATTGTTCGCAGATGTCCGTTGTACGACGGCACTGCCATACAATGGCGTTATAGACAGGCTGACCGGTATTTTTATCCCAGACAACGGTGGTTTCACGCTGATTGGTAATACCAAGAGCGGCCACCTCATCAGGTCGAATATTGGTTTTTGCCAGCACTTCGGTCAGAACCGAACTCTGGGTTGCCCAGATCTCCATTGGGTTGTGCTCAACCCAGCCGGGTTGAGGATAGTGCTGGGTAAACTCCCGCTGAGAAGTCCCTACAATTTCACCGTCATGGTTAAAAATGATGGCACGTGAACTGGTTGTACCCTGGTCAAGAGAAACAATGTATTTTTTTTCAGTGGTCATTCTGTTGTCCTTAATTCCATAACTGGCAGGTGGCCTTCCCCCTACCTTCTCACAAAACTGACAGAAAGCAGCTAATAACGATCAGACGGTTTTGATTTCACAACCAGGTGTTGCGCAGTCAACAGGCTCTACCTGTTTGCCAAGCACATTGATGTAAAGCCACGCACCGGTCATGGCACCACAGACAGGCGCAACAATCGGTACCCAGAAATAGGGGTTGGCTCGTGCACCCGTCAGCGCCACTTCGCCCCAGCCCGCAAAAAACGCAAAGAGTTTCGGGCCAAAATCCCGTGCCGGGTTCATGGCAAAACCGGTCAGAGGGCCGAAAGATGCACCGATAACAGCAATAAGAACACCGATGAGAAGGGCAGAAAGCGCACCGTTGGAAACACCATTATTTTCATCACCGATAGCCAGAATTCCGCCCATGAGCACAGCGGTGATGACAAACTCGACAGCGAAGGCCTGCAGGTTAGTCAGTGCCGGGTTTGCATAAGTCGAGAAAATACCCGCTGTGGCCAGACTCTCCTCAGAGCCACGAATAATATGATGGGTCAACTCATAATCAGCGAATAAGCCACTGTACAGCAAGTAAACCAGAGCCGCAGAACAGAAAGCACCCAACACCTGGGCAACAATAAAGGGAATGACCTTTTGCTTGTCGAAGCCTTTAAAAACAGTTAATGCAAGCGTAACGGCCGGATTCAGGTGAGCGCCGGAAATGCCGCCGGTAACATAAATGGCAATGGCAACACCAAGACCCCAGACGATGGATACTTCCCACTGGCCAAAATCAACACCACCCAGAACGAGAGCCGCTACACACCCCACACCAAAGAAAATAAGAAGCCCTGTGCCAATAAACTCGGCAAGACATTCCCCAAGCAATGATTTTCTCATAATGGCTACTTCCATCTGCTTCACGCAGGTCAATATTTATTAATTTAGGCATAGTCGTTTATTAAAAATAAAGAACTCAACCAATGCCTTCTTGTCGACAAAATCTTGCAAACAAAAACAAACTTTATCAATCCTGAAAGATTGATATGAGTCAAGCAATTGTCGGAAAAGACAGCCAACCTCGGAAAATACTCAAAAAAACAATTAACCGAACAACATTTCTTAACATGCGCATCATGAAATTCGATTAACCACTAAGAAGAAATTGTTCCGCAATAAATTTCGCATCTGACTGAGACCAGTTAAGGCCGCTACCCGCTTCCCGCAAAAGCACAAGCGGCCTGTCTTTTTCGGGCAGCGGGCGGCGCTTTTTGTATG
>NZ_JAHHPM010000052.1 GCF_024606345.1 Endozoicomonas sp. YOMI1 | reverse complement strand
AGGGGTCAAAGTTCAGCAATGTCTGGATGGCCTCTGTGTGGTCCCCAGAAGCAGCCAAGTGGAGAGCCGTACAGCCATCGTTCATCTGTTCATTGACTGAGGTTTGATAATTTTTCAGCAGCTCCTTGACGGACTCTATGTGGCCGTTCTGAGCGGCCATATGCAGGGGCGTAGCACCATCTATATGTGTTTTGACATTGACATCCACTTTCTTATCAAGCAGTTTTCTCAGGCAATCGGTTTGCCCCCAACAAGCGGCTAAATGCAATGCCGTATTGCCGCTGTTATCAGCGATATTGAAATCCGCTCTTTCAAGCAAATAAATCAGGTGATCTAATTTGCCCCAAAGGGCCGCTATCATTAAAGGTGTGATACCGTCGTTATCACGGGCATTAAAGTCCACTCCTCTGTTATCAGCAAGCTCACGCAGACACCCAATGTCGTTTTCTTTTTCGATGGTATAGTGTTCGAAGGTCTTGCCGTTAATAAGGGTTCCAGTGATATCTATGCCCATGGCAGCACATTGTTGACGGCCCTTGGTTATGCTGATTTTGGTAGCTATATGCAGGGCTGTTTCGCCGTTATTATTGGTGGCATTTACCTTCGCTCCCTTTTCAATGAGTTTTTTCAGGCATGTTTTATCCCCATTGGCAGCGGTGATATGCAGCGGTGTTTGACCTTCCCCATCGGCGGCATTGATCTCTGTCGGATTGTTCAGGTAATTGAAAAATTCCCAATCACCTTTTCTGGCAGCAGTGTGCACTACGGTAGTAATATTTGCTCCTTCTTCGACCAGCACGGTCAGGCTCGGGTTGTTTCGCGCCAGAATAGCTCGGTACAGGGCATGATCAAGATCAAGTTCGTTTGCACCCTTCTCGATCAGGAATCTAAGGCATTCCGTTTGCCCCCCCTCGGCGGCAGCGCACAGGGCACCGTTGAGGTCTGGCGCTTGCTGTGAGACTCGCGGTGAGATCAGGGTTTCAAGGCACTGCTTTTGCCCCTGTCCGGCGGCTTCGCGCAGGGCACCGTTAAGGTCGTTTGCTCCTTTATTGATCAGGAGTATAAGGTACTGCGATTGTCCCTGTCCGGCGGCTTCGCGCAGAGCGATATTAAGGTTAGATTGGCTGAGTTCGGTGCTGATCAGGTATTCAAGCAGTGAATCATTGCCCTCCCGGACAGCGGTGCGCAGTACATTATTGATATTCGCCCCGGCCTCGATCAGGATATTGAAGACCTCGGTGCAACGCTGACGGGCAGCATTGTGCAGGGGCGTCTCACCCTGATGATCGGCGGCATTGACATCGGCACCGTGGTC
>NZ_JAHHPM010000548.1 GCF_024606345.1 Endozoicomonas sp. YOMI1 | reverse complement strand
GGCGCTATTCTCGGACAGCCTCCTAGAACACCTTTTATTCACTGATGCTGCCAAAACCAACTTTTTTCGTACAACGTATAAAGCATATAACTTGTATCGTTCTGAGCCTCAGATTACCAATCATCCAGCTGTAACCATTTTTCAACTAGCTACCATGATTAAAGTGCATACAACCGACACAGAAACCACTTATAACAATAAGCAGGCTTCCGTTTACTCATGGTTCTGGCATGCCCTTGCTCCTTATTGGCGTGTCTATAGAGATGTGCTGCTGGCCAGTTTGCTGGTCAATCTTTTTGCCCTGGTATCACCTCTGTTTGTTATGAACGTATACGACAGGGTTGTGCCTAACCAGGCATTTGAAACGCTGTGGATGCTGGCGACAGGTGTTGTCCTTGCTTTCTTTTTTGAGGCCGTTACTCGACTTATCCGATCCCGCTATATTGATCTGGCTGGGCGACAGGTTGATCTGACACTATCTTCCCGGCTGATGGATCGCTTGTTAGGGCTGAAGCTATCCAGTCGTCCCGCCAGTGCGGGTAACCTCATGAATCAGCTTGCTGAGTTTGACAGCATTCGCTCTTTTATTACCTCGACAACGGTCATGGCGTTCATCGATTTGCCATTTGTTGTGCTGTTTCTTGGGCTAGTGATCTGGTTGGGTGGCTGGCTGGCAATCATTCCGATTTTCTGTATTGGCATTGCCCTGGCCGTAGCATGGCTGCTGAACAGACCTCTTCAGTCCGTTATTGCCAGGCAACAGGGAGCTTCGGCCCAGCGGCAGAGCTTTTTAATGGAATTGTTGCTCGGGCTGATTTCTGTGAAGAGCTGTAATGTTGAAAGCCAGAATCAGAAAAAGTGGAGCAAAATGAACCGGGAAGTCGCAGATGCCTCGCTTAAAATACGTCATCTGCAGGCCATCACCGGTCAGGTCACCACATTAATGCTTCAGCTGAACACCGTTGCGCTGGTTATATCTGGTGTTTATCTCATCAGTGTGGGTGATCTTTCCATGGGCGGGTTAATCGCCATCATGATGATTTCCGGTCGTTGTGCTGCCCCGGTCTCACAGGTGATTGGCTTATTGAACCAGTATGATAAAACAGTACAGGCACTGGATCATACCGGGCAGATCATGAACCTGCCCCAAGATTACCCTGAGGAGCGCAAACTGCTCAGGCCAGATGCGTTTCAGGGCCATTTTTATATAAGCAATATGTCGTTTGCCTACCCGAATGCGCCTGACCTGCTGAGTGATATTAATCTGCAGATTCCCGCTGGAACCAAGCTGGCCGTTCTCGGGCGGATGGGGTCAGGAAAAAGTACTTTCCTGCAACTGCTGATGGGACTCTGGGAACCAACTAAAGGACTGGTTGGTATTGATGGCATCGATCTTCGTCAGATTGACCCGAACTGGTTTCGCCGTCACGTGGGCTACGTTGGGCAACGCACGGAACTGTTTAACGCCTCGTTGCGAGACAATGTCACCATGCATCGTGAAGGGATCAGCGACAGCGATATTTTGAGCGCATTGGAGCAGTCCGGTCTACAGAGCATCATTCAGGCTGGTAGTGCCGGTCTTGATTTTATTGTCGGTGAGGGTGGGCGTAACCTGTCCGGCGGCCAGGCTCAGGCTGTTGGTCTGGCTCGGGCCCTGGTGACCAACCCTGCTGCCATTATTATGGATGAACCGTCCAGCGCCATGGATTCACAGGCTGAGGCGCGTTTTTGTCAGCTACTTCTGGAGCTGAAAGAAACCACCGTCATTCTGGTGACGCACAAAATGAACCAGTTGGATGTGATGGACCATATCGTGGTGCTTGATCAGGGAAAAATCAGTGTCAGTGGGAGTACGCATGATGTCCTGAAGGAATCGAAAAAGGCTCATCACTCAGCAGAGAAGACCGCAGAGAAAAATGCAGAGGAGGCTGTGACTTGAAATGAGTGAGCTCTCCACCCATCACGGCTCTGGCTGGCATGCTGCCAGCGAAGCGGAAATCAATAAAATCACCAGGGGGAGCCGCCCACTGATCATGACAGTTGCCCTCTGTCTTCTGACTTTTATCCTCTGGGCAAGCTGGTGTGAGCTGGATGAGATTACCCGTGGAGAGGGCAAGGTGATTCCCTCCAGCCAGGTTCAGCATGTTCAGAATATGGAAGGTGGCATTATCGAGGACATTCTTGTATCTGAAGGAGATCTGGTAGAAAAGGAACAGGTGTTAATGATAATGGACGACACCCGGTTTACTTCTACCCTCCGGGGGCAGCTGGCCAATCGTAATGCGTTGATGGCCAGAAGGGCTCGTTTGCTGGCAGAAGTTGAAGGCGGAGAGCCGGTAATGCCTGAGACGTTGACTGCAAACCTTCTGTTGCTTGCAGACCGGGAGAAGGAGCTCTTTCATCACCGTCAGTTGGAACTGAGCAGTAGTATTGGTGTTTATCAGCAGCAGCTGACCCAGCAGAAGAAACAGGCGCTTGAGACAAAAGAACAACGGGAGATGCTGACACGCCGCTTTGCTTTGCTGGATGAAGAGCTTCAACTTGCCCGCGATCTGGCTGCAGAAGGAGCTGTATCACGTGTAGAGGTACTTCGACTTGAACGACAGGTCAGTGATACCCGGGGCGAAAAACTTATTGCCGAGAAAAATCTTGAGCGAATTGCTGCGCAACAGGAAGAGATACAGCAGCGTATTAATGAGATACGACTGAACTTTGTCAATAAAGCGCGAGTAGAGTTAAACGAAACACTTGCCCAATTGCATGAACTAACTGCAAAAGAAACAGCAGTCAGTGACCAGGTGGAACGTACCCGGGTCAAGGCGCCAATGAAAGGGGTTGTCAAGCAGATTCTTGTAAACACTGAAGGAGGTGTTGTTCAGCCGGGCATGGTGATGATGGACCTTATTCCCGTAGACGACACTCTTGAGGTAGAAGCCAGAATCCGGCCACAGGATATTGCATTCCTGCATCCTGGTCAGAAAGCCACGGTTCGCTTTACTGCCTATGACTTTACTATTCATGGCGGCCTTGATGGTGAGCTGACTCATATCAGTGCAGACACTATTATGGACGAACAGGGTGAAAGCTTTTATCTGGTGAGAATCAAAACCGACAATAGCCATCTGGGCCGTGAAGGTGATAAAAGTCGACCCATTATCGTCGGGATGGTTGCCTCCGTTGATATTTTAACCGGCAAAAAAACACTCCTTGAGTATCTGTTAAAGCCGGTGCTGAGAGCCAGGCAGCTGGCCTTTAGCGAGCGATAAAAATTTTAAGCTGAAAATAAAAACTGACACAGGGCTGGAGTTGCCCGGGAAAAATAACCTGAATTCAAGTTATAGATTTGACGAACTTTTCAGCCTTTTTCCCTGGTGTCGCTGTTGAGCCCTGCGGTGGGCCTGTGCCTGTAACCCGCAGCCCCTTGCGTCGTCCTGATTCCTGCTACAGAGAACTCTGTGAACATCAAGGTTTTTCTGCATTTTTTTTTTGGAAAGTCCCATTTTTCAGTTCGATTTTGATATAGTGTTTCTATTTAGAGCTCAGGTGCTTAAAGCCCATCGATGGCGTCCTCTGTTTGATTACTTAACTAGAGTACCCCTGAGTTCCGATTCTTTTCAAAGTCAAAGGTATTTCTGTAGCAAACCTCTGGTTACAGAGGTTATGCATTTATGA
>NZ_JAHHPM010000547.1 GCF_024606345.1 Endozoicomonas sp. YOMI1 | reverse complement strand
CGATAGCCAAACCGATGAACGCCTCGATGCCAGAGACCGGATTGAGAGCTATGTGGTTCCGGGCATTAAGGTATCATGGGAACTGGTAGGCGATCAGCTGGAAGGACAACGAGCCATTGTCGGCTATCAGCGGGAGGAATGGGCGGTTCCTGAAATTGGCGAGGTCTATAAGCTGATTACACCGTATGAAAAAATCAGCCAGTTTATCCGTATTACTTCGGTCAGCCATTCCATTGAGACCTTCACCTATAACAACGGGCAGGAGTATGTGGATTTTACCCGGCGAAAGGTAGAAATGGAGATCAGTGCACCGCTGGTCACCACCTTTGTCGGAGCGCCACCAGTGCCGGGGGAGCCAGAGGAAGAGACCAGCCGTATTCAGGAAACGCAGATAGCCGACACCAGCCGTTACTATGGCATCCAGTCAATGAGCGCCAACATTACCGCAGGCGACCTGACGGTAAAGGCCGAGAGCGTTTATGCGCCATTGGTGCCGAGTGCCAAGGTAGAAAGCCCATTACTGGATCAATATGGCGGCTATACCGGCAAAACAATGGTGGCGACTTCGGACAGCAACCGATCAGTCACTTGTCGCTTTGTTCATATCACCGGCAACCATAGCCGCACCTATCTGCAGCGGGGTGTTTTGCCCGGAACCCTTACCCTTTCGGTGGATGGCGGCACCTTTGAAGATAACGGCGCAGGCAATCTGATCCATAAAAGCGGCACCAATAATTACACCAGGCTGACAGTGGATTATGATCTTGGGGAAATAAACGTCTGGCAAGTGAGCGGATATCTCTTGGCTAACGGCAATGCGACCTATCAGCCAGCGGTATCGATTACGGGCGCAGCGATCAGTGGTGCTATCCCAATTACTAACCAGAACCGGGGCTTCAATTACACCCTGAACATGGCCGAGGCCAAGCCAAGGCCGGGTACACTGGTGGTCAGCTATATCGCCCTCGGCAAATGGCAGGACATTCGTGTCCCGTTAATGGTCAGATGACGGGTTCTGGAACCGGCACCATTCTGTTTGCCAACGGCTCGGCGGCAATCACCCTTGATGCACTGCCCGACCCGGACAGTGCCATTGTATTCAGCTACGTGGCGCAAAATGATGATGAAGTAACTATCCGCACAGGCTCGGTGCCGGTGGAGGATATGACCTTCCGGCATACCGTCGAGAAGCCGGGTATCAAACCCGGTTCTATGACGGTGATCTATGTTTCATCCGGGGAGAATAAAACCCTGGCCGATCAGGCCAATGGCTTGCTGACGGGCGATGGCAGCGGCGCTATCCATTACGCTCCCGGCGAGCTGAGCTTTAAGCTGGATAACCTGCCCGATAGCGGCACCGAGATTCAACTGACCTATGAGGAAGGCACCAGTGCCGGTGGCGAGGTTATTGTCTCTGTGGATGGTCAGGGCGTCATGAGCGGCACCATTCCGGGAGCTCCCTTGCTCCCAGGTTCTATCCAGCTGCAATTTCTGGTCGAGCAGTTATCCAACGTGCCGAGTGTTTCCAGAAAAGTCGATGACTGGACAACCT
>NZ_JAHHPM010000546.1 GCF_024606345.1 Endozoicomonas sp. YOMI1 | reverse complement strand
ATAGTAACTGCCCACTTAGCCAGAAAATACGATTCCATTTGGCCAACTACTTACTCAGGCATCGCCACATAAATGCCTTTGTAGGTTGCGATGTTTATGGATGACTGCTCTTCTTTCTTTGTTGAATATAACTCAACCGTTAACTCCAGTTTGGCATTGCGACGCTCATTCAAACGATCAAAAAACCTGTCTGGAACAGTGGCGCTGCAGTGGGCTGATATGCGGCCTTTGCCGGGGGCATGGTAGGTCAGTTGGGAGTCGGCAATAACGGCAGCGCAGTCCTTTACAAGTGTTCTGGCGTGAAGTGTGGTAAACAGCCAGCCACAGATGGTGGCCAGCGCGGCAATACTTCCACCAAAAGCGGTTCCTTTATCGTTAATATTGGGCGCCAGTGGGCAGCTGATCACTAATTCTCCATCCTTGAACTGATCAAAACTGACTTCCATATTATTCAGCAGAGGGATGTTGTCTTTTATCCACGCGATCAGTTCTGGTGTAAAAAGGGATTCTGGTGTTGCCGTGTCCATATTGCAGGCCATCACTCGTCTGGTATTTAAATAACTATGTTAAAAATAAAAAGCCCCTGAAAACAGGGGCTTTTTTGTCGATTAACGCAGCAATTTATCAGCTGGCTTTGGCGATGATATCGTCAGCCGCCTTCTGATAAGACTCTACCTGGTCGAAATTGAGGTAGCGATAGACGTCACCCGCCATGGCATCCAGGTTGCTGGCGTATGCCATATACTCTGCCACGGTCGGGATTTTGCCAAGAATGGCACCGACAGATGCCAGTTCAGCAGAACACAGGTATACGTTTGCGCCATCCCCCAGACGGTTAGGGAAGTTACGGGTAGAGGTAGAGAGTACTGTTGCGCCTGGCTCTACCCGTGCCTGGTTACCCATACAGAGAGAACAGCCCGGGATTTCGGTCCGCACACCGTTGTCGTTGTAGATGTTGTAATAGCCTTCTTCTTCCAGCTGTGCCTTGTCCATTTTGGTGGGAGGCGACATCCAGAAGCGGGTCTTCAGTGGATCATGGTTCTGCTCCAGCAGTTTTCCGGCGGCGCGGAAGTGACCGATATTGGTCATACAGGAGCCCAGGAACACTTCATCGACCTTGTCACCGGCAACATCCGACAGTGTACGGGCATCGTCCGGATCGTTTGGCGCGCAGAGAATAGGCTCCTTGATCTCCGCCAGATCAATTTCGATCACTTCAGCGTATTCTGCATCGGCATCCGCACGCATCATGGTTGGGTTGGTCAGCCACTCTTCCATCTTACGGGCACGACGCTCCAGAGTACGGGCATCACCATAACCTTCACTGATCATCCAGCGCAGCATGGTTACGTTGGACTTCAGGTATTCAGTGATGGACTCTTCAGACAGGGTGATAGTACAGCCGGCAGCAGAACGCTCAGCAGAAGCGTCAGACAGCTCGAAAGCCTGTTCAACAGTGAGATTTTCCAGACCTTCAATTTCCAGTACACGGCCGGAGAAGGCATTCTTCTTACCTTTCTTCTCGACGGTCAGCAGGCCTTGCTTGATGCCGTAGAGTGGAATGGCGTGAACCAGATCACGGAGGGTAATGCCTGGCTGCATTTCACCCTTGAAGCGAACCAGAACAGACTCTGGCATATCCAATGGCATAACACCGGTTGCCGCGGCAAATGCCACGAGGCCTGAGCCCGCAGGGAAAGAGATGCCCAACGGGAAGCGGGTGTGAGAGTCACCACCGGTACCCACGGTATCTGGCAGCAGCATGCGGTTCAGCCAGCTATGGATGATGCCGTCACCAGGACGCAGGGCGACACCGCCACGGTTCATGATGAAGTCCGGCAGGGTGTGGTGAGTTTCCACATCTACTGGCTTTGGGTAGGCGGCAGTGTGACAGAAAGACTGCATAACCAGATCAGAGGAGAAGCCCAGACAGGCAAGGTCTTTCAATTCATCACGGGTCATCGGGCCAGTGGTGTCCTGAGAACCGACAGTGGTCATTTTGGGCTCACAGTACTGACCAGGACGGACACCGGGAACACCGCAGGCTTTGCCGACCATTTTCTGGGCCAGAGTGAAACCATGGGTTGACTCTTTGGGAGCCTGCGGGCGGCGGAATATGTCGGAATGGCCCAGGTCCAGTGCCTCACGGGCCTTGTCAGTCAGCCCTCGGCCAATGATCAGGTTGATACGGCCACCGGCCTGTACTTCGTCAAGAATAACGTCGGATTTGAAGGTGAACTCAGACAGAACTTTCCCGGACTCAGAGAGGATCTTGCCATCGTATGGGCGAATTTCAATAACATCACCCATAGTCAACTTATCCACCGGGGCTTCAAACACCAGGGCACCGGCATCTTCCATGGTATTGAAGAAAATAGGGGCTACCTTGCTGCCTATACAGATACCGCCAGCACGCTTGTTGGGTACACCGGGGATATCATCACCAAAGAACCAGAGTACAGAGTTGGTGGCAGACTTACGGGAAGAACCGGTACCAACAACGTCACCCACGAAAGCAACCGGCAGGCCTTTGCTCTTGATGGCTTCAATTTGCTTCAGCGGGCCGGTAACGCCGTGCTCTTCAGGTTCAAGACCATCACGGGTCATCTTATAGGCAGCACGAGCGTGCAGTGGAATATCCGGGCGTGACCAGGCATCAGGGGCAGGGGACAGATCATCGGTATTGGTTTCACCGGTCACCTTGAATACCGCGACCTTGATGCTTTCAGGCACGGCATCACGCCCGGTGAACCATTCCGCTTCTGCCCAGGATTTAACAACGGCCTGGGCATTGGCGTTGCCGTCTTTGGCTTTTTCTACCACATCGTGGAAAGAGTCGAAGACCAGCAGGGTTTTTTTCAGCTGTTCAGCGGCAAGTTCACCCAGCTCAGTGCTGTCCAGAAGAGCAATCAGGGTTTCGATATTGTAACCACCCAGCATCATGCCCAGCAGCTCAACGGCTTTCTTACTGTCAACCAGTGGCGATTCAGCCTCGCCCTTTACGATAGCGGAAAGGAATCCGGCTTTTACATAGGCGGCTTCATCAACACCGGGAGGAATACGATTTTCAAGGAGGTCCAGAATGTATTGTTCTTCACCTGCTGGTGGATTTTTCAGCAGTTCAATCAGGCCTGACACCTGTTCTGCATTCAGCGGCTTCGGTGGGACACCTTCTTGGCCACGCTCTTCGACGTGTTTTCTGTAGGCTTCTAACACGAGTTCTACCCTCATCATCTGTGGCAGGCTCTTGGGCGATCCTTCGACAAACCTTTATGATCTTATGGGTCCGTCAGACGTTCCAAGGAAATCTTTACCAGTAGCACTGGTGGCGCGGGCAGTATAGCGAAAGGTGCCTGTCAAGTTAAGTAAAGACCGCAATAGCCACTATTTTTTCTGTGAATGGCTGTTTCTGTATTTGTGATTTACGCAAAAGCGCCTGAAGAAGCCGAAATGGCCTCTTTAGGCAGGTGGTGGAAAGTGGAATTGACAAAAAGTCAGGTTTCAATGATGTCGTAGCAGGGTTCATAATAGCTGCCGGGAAGCTTCATCCGGTGCTGGTCAACAAACGATTGCAGAAGGGTGTCCATTTGTTTCATCAGTTCCGGTTCACCACTGAGCTGGTAAGGGCCATGCTCACGAATCAGGTTAACACCGTCTTCTTTGATATTCCCGGCAACAATGCCCGACATAACACGACGGAGGTTGGCTGCCAGCTGGTGGGCAGGGAGATTGCCGTGCAATTCCTGGTTGGCCATGTTGTTATGGGTTGGCTCGAAAGGCTGCTGGAATTCCTGGTCAATCTTTAACAGCCAGTTAAAGTAGTACGCATCCCCATGTCGTCGACGGAAACGGGTCACTTTTTCCAGACCACGGGCCATGATCGTGGCAACCCTGGCTGGATCATTGACGATGATCTGGTACTTTTCCTGTGCCTCTTTGCCCAGTGTATTGCCAATGAAGTTGTCAATCTGTTCAAAGTAAGCTTCCGACCCGGCGGGCCCTGTCAGGATCATGGTCAGGGGAATGTCTTTATTGTCCGGGTGCAGGAGAATACCGATCAGGTAAAGAATCTCTTCACAGGTTCCCGGTCCACCCGGAAAAACAATAATGCCATGCCCCAGGCGGACAAAGGCTTCCAGGCGTTTTTCAATATCTGGCAGGATAACCAGCTCATTGACAATCGGGTTAGGAGACTCGGCAGCAATGATGCCAGGCTCAGTCAGGCCAATAAAACGACCATTACTGATCCGCTGCTTGGCATGGCCAATGTAAGCACCTTTCATCGGCCCCTTCATTGCACCGGGGCCACAGCCGGTGCAGATATTCATCTTTCTGAGCCCCAGCTGATAACCGACCAGTTTCGTGTATTCATATTCATCACGGCCAATGGAGTGCCCACCCCAGCAGACCACGATATTGGGCGTCTGTTTGGTGATAAAGGCGTTGGCATTTCTGAGCACTTCAAACACCAGGTGAGTGATGTCGGATGAGCTTCCATGATCGAAACGCCTGTCGCTGGTGATCAGTGAAGAAACATAGAGAATATCCCTGAGTACGGAAAACAGGTTTTCCCTGACACCCCGGATCAGTTTTTTATCAACAAATGCGGATGCGGGGGCATTGATTAGCTCGAGTTTCAGTCCACGGTGTTCCTGGACAATGCGGATATCAAATTCGGAATAGGTTTGTAACAGCTCTTCTGCACTGTCGCCTTCCATCTCATCACTTAACACAGCCAGGGCGCACTGACGAAAAAGGCGATGCAGGCCAGCTTTGGTATTATCCTGAAGAATATTGACTTCGCGGCTGGACAGTACTCGCATGGAACCAACCGGGTTAACAATGGCGGAGACTACATTAGGTTTACTCATTATGCCCCCTTAAAGGATTGTGTTCGGTGTCCGGCAGCATGGTTGCGTTGGTTATGGCAGTAATAGATGCTGGTCAGGACAAAAATATATTTAACTAACTATCGGGTCCTGTGGGTTGAAATCGAGAGAAAATTACAGTTTTTACCAGTTGGGGAAATTAAAATTCCTATTACCATAAGCAAATTATACCGATTTTAGGAGCTTCTGATCAGTCTTGACGAAATGACGCAGCCCTGACAAATTGGAGGAGATGCCATAAACTCCTTAATCAAATTTTCGCACAGGCTCCTCGGTTATTCAGGTTGAAGTGGACTCTTTTGAACGGAAATATCTCAGAGCTTAAAGAATGCTTCCAGCGGTAGGAGCATAACGATTTTCTGCCAGCAGCATATCGCTTAAATAAACCTTCAGCCACTCATTAATTTTGTACTTAAGTGTCACTGAACTATCGAATTAATCTGCTGTCCTAATAAACATATATTTCAAATTAACTTCGTTTTTTTGAGATGTTTCAAAGCACCGGAAGATTTGAAATACGTCTTTTTCAAGGGTTACCTCAAAAAAAATACAGTTTACTGTCAGGAGTATTGTTAATGAATCCATCATCATCATCTTCGCGCTTATACCCAGTTTTGCCTCAGAATACACCACATTTACCTTCTGAGGGTTTGCCTGCAAGGTTGCCTTCTGGGGAGAAGAGCGGAATTTACAACACGACCGGTGGAAGATGTTTCAGATGTTCAGAAGAGGATGTCAAGAGAGTGAATCTTTTGTTTTGTCGTGAATCTAAAAAGGGTCAAGAACATATCATGGAGGCCAGCTCGAAGAATCCCACTGTTGTTGATCCAACTCGTGGTATTGTCAACCTTATTCCCAAGGCGGATGACGTTCAGTCCCTTTTGGGCGATCTAGGAGATGCTACGCTGGCAGCTTGTAAAACCTGTGTCCAGGACGGTCACCGTCTTGATGAACATGAGAATTTGACCAAGTTATCACAAGGCCTGCTTGTTAACTGTGCGGAAAAGTTAGCTTCAGAGGGGTCAGAGGGGTCAGAGGGTTCAGTCCACGAATGTGGTGCAGTTGTTTTGTTAAGTGAATTGCCTGAACATTACCAACATGCCCATCCCCAAACATCTCCCGCAGGAGAACTAACTGAGCCTCATTGTGCTGACGATATGCCAATAGATGATCAGAGCAGTCAGGTTTGGCCACTGCCATCAGCTCCCATTGCCCGGGAACAGGCAGGGGCAACGGTAATGGAGCCGGGAGTTCAAGATCTTTCCGCTGCTGCAATAGCCATTAAAAACGATATCGCAGGCATGGTGGCTGCAACTGAGTTGTTCAAGGCCGCGGTTGGCGAATCTATTCAAAGACAAGATGTTCAGATTAGTGCCCAGATGGAGCTGCAAAAGAATGCTCAACACCGGTTAGATCGTCTGGCTGAGGCGATGCCAGACTACGTCTGGCGCATAGAAGAACTTGAACGAATTGTGAAAGAGCTTTCTGTAAAATCTGACCAATCCAAACTTGAGATAAATGCCTTGAAGGAACAGCTCAGGCTCAATGCCAACGGAACTTTTGTCTGGAAGCTAGAAGATTTCAACAAGACTGTAAATGATATCGGAGCAGGTGGCTCACCCGCGTCCTTAGTTAGCGACTCTTTTTACACGGCACCCAATAAAGGATATAAGCTACGTGCAAAAATATTCCCATGTGGAGATGGGTCGGCACATGGTACCCACGTTAGCCTGTTTATTCAGGTTATGAAGGGTGAAGATGATGATCATGTGGCTTGGCCCATGCAGAAAAAAATAACCGTCCAAGTACTCAACAAAGAATATGTACCCTATGAAAGATGCTCAGATGTTTTTTTAACGGGTGCTGACAGTAAAAGCTTTCAAAAACCAAAAAGTGAGCACAATATACCCTCTGGTCTTCCACGTTTTTTGCCTATGGTAGATGTGAATGATCTGCTGCACGAGGATGGGTGTCTTTATATCAGAATAAAAGTAGAAGACAGGTTGCAGTAAAATCTCATTGAAACCGTACACAAAAGTCCTGATTTTCTGTTTTCGATTACCAATGGCTTGATATATGATGTTGCCATAATAACAACTGAAAGGCAGATAACAGGAGATCTCGATGCCTGGCCAGCAAGAGGTGGAAGCGTCTGTGGAAAGTGTGGTTGTGGTTGATGACCATAATTTTGTTCTCGGGTCCGTTCCCAGAGGGAAAATGCGAGAAGAAGCACTCTGCCACAGGGCAGCCTATATTTTTGTCTTCAATTCAACAGGGCTCCTTTATGTGCAGGAAAGGTCCCTGAATAAGGATATTTATCCGGGCTACTTTGATCCCGCTACGGGGGGCGTGGTTACCGAGGGAGAAAGCTATGATCAGGCTGCTGAACGGGAGCTGGCTGAGGAGCTTGGTATCGAGAAAGTGCCCATCACTTCGCATTTTCACTTTTTTTTCCATAATGATGATTGTCAGGTCTGGGGCAGGGTCTATAGCTGTTATTTTGATGGTCCGTTGGTTCTGCAGGAAGAAGAGGTTGTCAGTGTGGTGCAGGAATCACCGGAAGAAGTGCTAGCTAACCGTAACCACCGAAATTATACGCCAGACAGTCTGGTTGCTCTTGAGAGACTGGTTCACTGTCTTACAACATTCTGATGTATGCCAGCGTGCTTGGTGACGATAGGTAGTGTATGTTTACAGGTATTGTGAAGGGATTTTTTCCAGTTGGTCGAATTGAAAAGTTCAACGAACTGAACCGTATTACTGTGCTTTTGCCGTCCACATTGCTGGAAGGCCTCGAAACCGGAGCCAGTATTGCGGTGAATGGATGCTGTCTGACGGTTGCTGCTTTTGACCGGGAAAGTGCCACTTTCGATGTGATGAAAGAGACGCTGAGGGTTACTAACCTGGGGGCACTGGAAGAAGGTGATAAAGTCAATATTGAAAGAGCTGCACGGTTTGGTGATGAAATTGGCGGGCATCTGCTCTCTGGTCATATTCACGATACTGTTCAGATCTGTGACATTAAGCAGGAAGAAAACAATGTCACAGTGTTCTTTCAATTTGCACCTGAATGGCAAGATTATATCCTGTCTAAAGGCTATGTTTCTTTAAATGGCTGTAGTCTGACTGTTGGTGAGAAGGTTGAGGGAGGGCGCTTTTGCATTCATCTCATTCCAGAAACCTTAAGAATGACGTCATTTGGTACCGCCGAAGTTGGCGATAGAGTTAACCTGGAAATAGATAGCCAGACTCAGGCTATTGTCACCACGGTGAAAAGCTATCTGGAATCAGCCAAGTTATGATATATGTCGTGATATAGCTTTCTGAAGCTTTTCATGTCATCGCAGGGTTGCATATCTTGAGATGCAATCCTGCGCGATGCTGATAATCTGTTTCTTCATTATTTTGCTGTTCTTGCTGTGATTCCGCGATTTGTTGGTACATCACTGTAGTTAGGGTGTCTGGTATTTTTTATATTTCCTTATTTTAATATTTCATTGTCGTTTATATTTATATGCTTTTACTATTTCAATAATCCTCAATATTCTTATTATGTCTTATATATTATTTGAATAATTTTGCTGCACAGCCCAGAATATAAATGCTCACTAGCGTGTCCAAACGGGATTAGTTCCCGCTGCTATTGTAAGAGTGATTAAGAAAGCGCCACCCGAATGGGTGGCGCTTTTTATTTGCAGCAGTGTACGGTTTGCTCTACTTACTTTTTTTCCTTGCTTTTGCTGGCCGTTGGAAATGCAACTTTATAGACGTCATCATACCGGCTGGCAAAGTGTACAGAGATGCCTTCACGGATGTAATCCGGTAGCTCATCAAAGTCTCTCCTGTTATCTTCCGGTAGAACCAGTTCCATAATTCCCTGCCGTCGGGCAGCAATCACCTTTTCTCTAATACCGCCCACTGCCAATACTTTGCCGGTCAGCGTCAGCTCTCCGGTCATCGCCATATTTTTCAGGGGATTAATGCCTCTGGCCAAAGAGATTAGAGCGGTTGTCATGGTTACACCGGCACTTGGGCCATCTTTCGGGGTGGCACCTTCTGGAACATGGAGGTGTATAAATGCTGTTTTCAGAAAGTCTTCCTTAATACCAAGCTTTTTGGCGTGGCTGGTGGTATAGCTGTAGGAGATTTCAGCCGACTCTTTCATCACCTCACCCAGCTTGCCAGTCAATTTAAAACCGGCTCTTTGCTGATGTATAAGGCAGGCTTCAACAGGGAGTGTGGCACCGCCCATTGCGGTCCAGGCAAGACCGGTGACTATGCCAATACCTTCCATGGTTTTTTCTTTGCGAAAGTAGGGCGCTCCGAGAAAGTCTTGCAGGTTTTTAGCAGAAACGGTCAGCTTGCTTTCATCATTTTCCAGGAATTTGACGACGACTTTTCGAATGATTTTTTGCAGCAATTTCTCAAAATGACGAACACCTGCTTCCCGGGCATAACCATCAATAATTTTACGGAAGGTTGTATCTGACATTCTAAGCTGGCTCTTTTTGAGACCGGCTTTGTTCAGTTGTTTGGGCCACAAGTGATTCTTGGCAATCGCCACCTTCTCCTCGGTGATATAGCCGGAAAGCCTGATTACATCCATTCGATCAAGCAGTGGCCCAGGGATAGTATCTAACTGATTAGCTGTGCAAATGAACAGTACTTTTGACAGATCAATTCTCATGTCCAGGTAGTGGTCAAGAAACTCGGTATTTTGCTCAGGATCCAATACCTCAAGCAGTGCAGATGCGGGATCCCCACGGAAGGAAGCACCAATTTTATCAATCTCATCAAGCATGATGACCGGGTTGGATACTTCTACCTCTTTCAGTGCCTGAACCAGCTTTCCGGGCATCGCTCCAATATAAGTACGACGATGTCCTTTAATCTCAGCTTCATCTCTCATGCCGCCCAGGCTGAAACGGTAAAATTTACGGTCCAGAGCCTTGGCGACGGACTTGCCAATAGAGGTTTTGCCGACACCAGGAGGGCCTACCAGTAACATAATGGAGCCGGATACTTCTTTCCGGTAAGCACCCACTGCCAGAAACTCAACAATGCGCTCTTTAACATCCTCAAGACCGTCATGGTCGGAACTGAGTACGTTTCTTGCGTGAGGAAGGTCGAGATTGTCTTCGGAGTACAGACCAAAGGGGACAGACGTTGCCCAATCGAGATAATTTCTGCAAACTGCGTATTCAGGGGAGCCGGTTTCCAGGATAGAAAGCTTTTTCAGCTCATCATCGATTTTACTCTTTGCACTTTCAGGGACAATCAGCTTTTCCAGTCTTTGCTCGAACTGTTCAATCTCGGCAGTTCGGTCATCTTTCGATATGCCCAGCTCTTTTTGAATGACTTTAAGCTGTTCCTTCAGGAAAAACTCGCGCTGATGATTACTGATTTTCCGGTTAACTTCTGCATTGATTTCACTCTGGAGACGGGCGACCTCCTGCTCTTTGCGAATCAGAACCAGTACCTTTTCCATCCTGCGTTGAACAGGAATGGTTTCCAGCACTTCTTGGAGCTCCTGTCCGGGAGCGGTGGTAATAGCCGCTGCAAAATCTGCCAGGGGTGAGGGATCTTTGGGACTGAAGCGGTTCAGATAATTTTTCAGCTCCTCGCTATACAGAGGATTCAGCGGGATAAGCTCTTTGATTGCCTGAATCAGTGCCAGTGCATAGGCTTTCACTTCATCACTGTCGTCTTCAGGTGTGTCGATATAGTCAACCTGAACAAGATAAGGAGGCCGACGACGTAACCACTGTCGTATTCTGAAGCGTTGCATTCCCAGGGCAATAAACTGAACCTGATCATTGTCTGAAACAATATTATGGATTTTGACAACGCACCCTACCTGAGGAAAGTCTTCCGGAGCAACGTCTATGCCGGGCATACGGCCAACAAAACTGAGACCAACCGCTTTATGAGGGCTCTGGCCAACACGCTGCAGTGTTTCTCCCCACTCCTGATTGCTGAATACTAACGGTTGTACCTGTGCAGGAAAGAAAGGACGGTTCGAAACGGGGATCAGATAGAGTTTGTCTGGCAGCGACTGGTGTGGAAGTACAAGTCCGGTACTGGTTTTTTGACTGTCTTCGTCCCCACTGATCACTTCGGGGTTGTTTGGATCCTGATCTGTCATAGTCTGTCTGCAAAAGCTGGTTTAACAGGAAAGTCTGGTTGATATTCTGTTGCAGAGCCATGGTGTAGCGTGCTTCATGGAAGGTTAGGCTTACCCATTACTCTCTTTACTCTGTGCTTCAACCTGGTCAGTTGTGTTCTGGATATTCTATTTTGAGGCTTATCCAGTAATTTCAATAGTCAGTGCACTTAAGTATGGTTTAGTTAGTCAGGATTGGTAATGGGAATATTGGGCTGCTGACCAGTGGCAATGGATATGGTTATATCCGTTGGCCATGATAGTTCCGGCTGATGAATTGGTGACAACTTAATGACGGCAAACAGCTTCTGGAGTGAGAATATAGGTAAAGATCTTGGCAGCTCAAACAGTGTACATAGTATGATCGCTTGAATCGCTGCGAGGGTACCCAAATTATGCAGTATCGAAATGTATGCAGCCCAGTATGCTGAAAGCTTCGGATGAAGTGGGATAGTATTCCCTGACAAAAATAAGGTATGTAGTATGCAAAACTATCACTCAATGTATCGTATTTCTTTTTTAACTGCTTTTCTTATTTCCGGGTAAAGGGTTGCGGATTGAAATTGCCGGTGTTGAAAAAGGTATCGTTCCTGCCAGCAAAGACTTGTTCAATCTTTTTCTGCGAGTGTGGATTGGTGAGACGCCACCCAGTAAATCTTTTAAAGAACAGGTTTTGGGGGGTGCTCCGGCTGCGTGATAATTTGATCCGCTTATCTGCTCAGAATTTTTTGTCTTGCAGTTATCTCTCGCATTGCCTTGACTGTTTTAAGGATGGTTTATTCAACAAAGCTGTTTTATAGACAATCTATCAATAGCGGATTATGTATCTTTTTAAGGAGTCGTTGATATGGATATCAAAACCCTCGTTTTTCTAGGCGCTTCTTTATTCAGTATCTCTGTATTTGGGGCTGACCAGAAAGCCCGGTCTGGTGATCAGAAAGTTAATGTGAACCAGGCAACCATGGAGCAGCTGGATAAAGGACTTCTCGGGGTTGGACCCCGTATAGCAATGGAAATTGTCAAGCATCGTGATCAGCATGGCCCTTATCAAAGCTTTGATGATTTGGATAAGGTTAAATACGTTGGCAGCAGAATGCTGGATAAAAATAAAAATCGTATAGTTTTTGACTGATCTCTCTGGCAAGGAAGCCTGAATGAGTTCAGGCTTCTTCAGGTAATTTTTATCTCCATTTAAGTGGTCCGATAAACGATGGGTATTCCCACCCATCCATGTATTTACAGATCACGTATCTTTAATAGGCATAGGTCATGCCGCCACCAAAAAACACTTTCCCAAGGCTGCAGGGTCAGAGGAGTCTGGCTGACTATAATAATCATTTGTGTATTTCTTGGTTAATATTGGTTCAATATGTTATACAGCATCCAGCGTTGTGTTTCGTTGCTTTTACAATGCAAAGGATGTTTCTTATCTGAACGGACTGTTATTTTTCTTGGCATCCCTGGGATGCCATGGGCCTGATGTGGGGGATTTGTGAGGGACGCAGGGGGACAGTCTGGCCTGACGTTTGCCGTTGGGGCATTTACTTTGTGGGGGCTGATCCCCATCTATTTCAAGACTCTGGAGGAGGTACCTCCTTTGGAAGTGCTTGCTCATCGAGTTTTCTGGTCATCACTTTTGCTGGTTTGCTTTTTATCTTTTCGTCATAAACTGAAAGGGATTCTTGAGATAATAAAGTCCCCCCGGATACTGGGCTGGTTGGTTTTGTCGTCACTGTTTATTGCTGGAAATTGGCTCTGTTTTATCTGGGGAGTTACCAATGACAGGATTCTTGAAACCAGCCTCGGTTATTACATTAACCCGCTGATCAGCGTTTTTTTTGGCTATTGTTTTCTGGGGGAACGTCTGACCCGATACCAGATGCTGGCGGTGTTTATAGCAGCTGCAGCGGTATCAATGCAGATGTTTTTGCTGGGTAAACTGCCCTGGGTCGCTTTTGTACTGGCTCTGTGTTTCGGGTTTTATGGCTTGATCCGTAAAAGGATTAATGTCGATGCGACCACTGGGCTGGCTGTTGAGACATTGCTGTTGATGCCTCCCGCCGTTTTCTATTTTCTATGGCTGATGGAAAATGATTGGCATGCTTTTCGCGTTTCCGATCCGGATACCAGTTTTCTCCTTGCCCTGGCCGGGTTTGTGACCACCATACCTCTGGTGTTGTTCAATATGGCCGCTCAAAAGCTGTCGTTGACGGTTTTGGGAATCATGCAGTATCTGGCACCATCCATTTCATTTCTGGTTGGTGTGACGATTTATAATGAGCCGCTGGGTGTGGTACAGATGGTTACTTTCGCTTTGATATGGCTTGCACTGGCCATTTTTACGCTGGATGGCCTGTTTCGACATATAAGCTGACAGCGTGATCGGTTGAAAGCCTCTCACGCCTCCTATCTGGATATCAGGGGTACCTTTTTTCTTTACTTTTCTTGATAGAGGTTTTTGAACGGGCTTTCCTGACCGGGAGCGAGAGAGCCTGTTCTCTGGGCAGCACCCGGTAAATCTGGCGATAGTACTCTTTTTCAAGGTCACCAGGGGTTTCGGGAAGGGTCACCATACCCATCTGTCTGAGATAGGCTTCCATGCTACTGAGTGATGGTTTGTTCATTGAAGAGTCCTGGATGATGCTGACAAAAGTAACGAAGACAAAGGATGTCGGCAGCTGGGCTTATTCCATTAAACCGGGTGTCGACACGAAACGCTAAATGGTATGCATACTGCGTGCCATTTGTTTGACGGCGTAGTTTTCTACTTTATGCTAATGCCTGATGTATTGTACTTTCCCTGTTTGTGCTTCAGCTGAGCTGGGTTTAATGGCTTAAATTCTCTTCATTCTAAAAGTCAGCCTGTGATTTTTGGCGTGCGCTGTTGGTAAAAGATGTTACTTTCCCATTGATTTTCCTTGCGTGGGTAACATTTTCAGCGGTTTTCATATTACAAAATTTGCGTGCTATCTAGGACTGGCATAAAGGCAGCTTGAGCCTTGGATCATAACAACGAATGTTGCGCT
>NZ_JAHHPM010000545.1 GCF_024606345.1 Endozoicomonas sp. YOMI1 | reverse complement strand
GCCATCAATCAGAGCGTTCACCATGCGCTGGCCAGACTTGCCGTTGATATCACTGATCAGGCCACCCAGCCGGATACCGCTGTCGTCCAGGGTTTTATGAAGACGATTTTTTTCATTGGCTATTTGCTTGACGAGTGTGTCTCGCCGGCGAGTCAGTAAACGTAATTGTTCCTGATCTGGGTGAGGCACAAAGCTCGGCCGAACCAGGCCGCAATGGGCAAGGTGGGCGAGCCACTGGCTGTCCAATGTATCCGTTTTGCGACCGGGTACATTCTTGACGTGCCGGGCATTCACCACCCAAGGGTTCAGGTTGCAGCTAATGATAGATGCATAAATGCTTTTCCAGTAGACGCCGGTACTTTCCATGACCACCAGGTCAACCTGATGTTGTTGCAGGAACTGGCACATCAGCTCCCGGTCTTTCCGGAAGGTGCCGAATTCACGGGTTAATGTTTGAATATTGCCGTCTGGTATTTCTTTGCGAATGGCAACCATGACCATCATTTTATGGACATCAATGCCTGCGCAATTGTTCACAATGGTTTGCATCGTCTATGCTCCAAACGTTCACGGAGGAACGGCAGAGCCTGGCGGACTGGACCGGATCGCCATGATCTCACTTGGAGAACAGGACTGTTTGCCGTGCATTCAATGTTTCAGAAATGGAACCTTGATGGTGCCAGTTCAGAACCATGAGATAAGCGAGGGTGCGAACGATCCAGCCCGGGTCAATTTGTGTTCAGGGTCTGGAAGCCACTGCAAAGATAACGACCACTGTCAGGCTCTGCACCATGATGATTGTGGCAGAGTCTGATTTTCATTGTGTGGGGTGACCGAAATGTCGGTCATGAGCATTTGTGTCAACGAAACAGAGACGGATAGCCACACTGGCCAGAGACGATCCAGCTATGGCGTTCACCTCGCTCAACCATTACATAGACTACAACTGGCTTCTACAGGCCTATCAACTGACCCGTAAGGATGGCGCAACAGGTGTCGATGGCCAAACGGCCGATATGTATGAGAGACAGTGGGAGGCAAATCTCCTTAATCTACTGGATCGCATAAAATCAGGTCGGTATCGGGCTCCAGCCTTGCGACGTGTTTACATTCCCAAAGGGAAAGGTCAGCAACGCTCTCTGGGCTTCTCAACCTTTGAGGATAAGATTGCCCAGAGAGCTGTGGTAATGCTATTGGAACCCATTTTTGAGCAAGTTTTCTACAATTGCTCATTTGGGTCTCGCAAGGGCAGGTCAGCACATCATGCCTTGCAAAGCCTACGTAGTCACATAATGCGAGATGGGGGCCAATGGGTGCTTGATGTGGATATACAAAAGTATTTCGATACGATTGACCATAGCAAGCTACCACTGGTTCTTGCCAGAAGAGTGACTGATGGTGTGGTACGTAAACTGATCGTCTCTTCATGAAAAGCATGGCTGAAGGCCGGTATACTTGAGTCGGGAGAGTTTTGCTACCCGACAATGGGAACACCCCAGGGTGGTGTTATTTCACCACTGTTAGCCAATATCTACCTGCACTATGTACTGGATGACTGGTTTATTCAAACGCTCTTGTAGATAAAGTGTGCCCAGAATGCAGGGAAGGTGTAGCTTGACTCGGTTCGCTGATGACTTTGTCATGGTATTTCAAAATGTTGACGACTGTTGTCGAGTAGAGCGTGTCCTGCCTAGGCGCCTTGGTGTTTATGGCTTAACGCTGCATCTGGAAAAGACGCAGAGAATTGACTTTCGGGTTCAATACCGAAAGGAAAACAAACGTCGTGGACTTCCGATCAGTTTTGATTTCCTTGGATTCACACACTTCTGGGGTAAAACCCGGAGGGGTGGTTTTGCGATATTCCGGAAAACAGCCAAGGGGCGAGTAGCTAAAACGCTGAAGTCGTTTAATGAATATTGTTGTAAACACAGACATGACCCATTAAATGAGCAGTATGCCATGTTAAAACGGAAATTACGGGGGCACTTTGCGTACTTCGGCATAACGGCCAATCTCAAGGCCCTGAAAGCAGTGCATCATAAAGTACAGGAGATTTGGCACAAATGGCTGGGTCGTCGATCTCGGAAAGGTTATATTCCGTGGGAGAAATTCACCCAGTTCTTGAAACGCTTTCCCTGACACCGCCAAGAATCCAGCATCAGTACTACCATGGTTATCAGTCAGTGAACCAGTAACCATGAGGAACCGGATGCCTTAATTGGGCTCGTCCGGGTCTGGTGTGCCACGAGAGCAGAGTCGGTCTGCTCGCAACTTCAATTGAGATGGAGGTGGGCCCTCCCTCCGGTGGTGGCTTCTGGAAGCGACTACCAAACCACTGTGAGCTGCGTTGATTAAGAGTCAGGGTGGTGAGCGTTACAGAAAAGGCGCAACAAGATTGCGTCAGGTGGGAAGTCTGGAGATGAACGAGAGTAAACCAATCGTGACGCGTCGAAAGCGAGTACTTTGACATCAAAAGTGGAGGGCAGATTTACTCCATGATGAGTTCAGGGGAAATCCAGTTACTGCCTGAGCGGTGTCCGGCGCAGAGTTGGCATGAACAGACTTTAGGCTCTTTTGCGGAACGTGGGAACCTGTCGCCCTGGTGTTAAGGGAGCCAGCCAAGCTGAAGAACAGCAAGGCTCTGAGTACCAATACAGGGCACA
>NZ_JAHHPM010000544.1 GCF_024606345.1 Endozoicomonas sp. YOMI1 | reverse complement strand
ACTCTTTAGTCATGATGGAAAACTTTTCCTTGCAAAGCGGGGCGGACCATATATGGCCCCGGTTTTCCTAGACGCGCCGCCGCGCTTATGCAGGCGTTAGTTGCTCCATCAAAATATAGGTTACAATTGCAAAACGTAATTTGAGAAAAATTTTATGAAAAAATCCGGAAAGTCATTAGCTGACCAGCTTTTTCCAGTTGAAAAGCTGGATGATGACTTAGCTATAGTCAATATACCGCCTGAAAAAAGGCGTTTGCACACAGAAACATATGATTTCTCTATAGCGACACTTGTAAGTCATTTGCGTGAGGAACTTATAATTGTTCCTGAGTTTCAGAGAAATTATGTTTGGAACAGAGCTCAAGCATCAAGACTAATTGAGTCATTAATTATCCAATGTCCAATTCCTGTTATTTATTTACATCAAGATCGAGATGAGATTTTATCTGTTATAGATGGAAATCAGCGATTGACATCAATCAGGTTATTTCTCGAAGATGCTTTTGAACTTCAAGGTTTGACAGCATATCCTGAACTTGAAGGAAATAAGTTCTCTGATTTAGATCCACGATTTCGTAGGCATATTCAAAATAGGACTCTTCGTTGCATAACAATAATCAAGGAAACTCATCCTCAGATTAAATTTGATGTTTTTGAGCGAATTAATACAGGTGCTGTTCAACTCAACCCACAAGAAGTTCGTCATGGAGTGTATCATGGGGCACTTATGAAACTTATTGATGAGCTTTCAAAGGAAAAGGTTTGGAACTCTATTAGTGGTCATAAAAACGATACACGAATGAAAGGTGGTGAACTCGTGCTAAGATATTTAGCATTAAGTAATAGACAGAGTGCTTATAAAAAACCGCTTAAAAGTTTTTTGAACGATTTTTGTACGGAATTTCGGAATATAGATGAAGAGAAGGTGTTACAATGGAAGCAAGAATTTTTAACTTCTATTGAAGCTGTAAATTACTTGTTCGGGAAGAAGGCATTTAAAGTTTTGAATGACAATCTTGAACCAGCTGTAAAAAATATTAATTCAGCATTATATGACGCAATAATGGTTGGGTTTACAAGGCATGGTGTTACTAAAAGGGAACTCCAGTCAATTAAAAAGAATGAATTCTTGACCAAATTCCAAGAATTTATCAGCAGTGATGAATATAAGAAAGCTATTACGTCTGGCACAAGTGCTAAGAACTCTGTGAATTATAGAATCGATGAATTCTGTAGGTTTCTTAATTCGGAGTTGAATTAAGTGGCTTATACAAAAAGTGTTGCGAGGCAGGAGTTTGAACAAACTATAAGTATGTTTAATTGCCAGATTAAATTCGCTTCGCTTAAGAAAAATGCTATTCCACATGATATCCAACAATGTGTCTATAGGAATGCAATATTTCAATCATCTGCTGCTGTTGAAGAGTTTGTAAAGTCCATTTTAGAAGATTGGGTTCATTTGCTTCATGTTCATAACAAAACAGTTTCCAGCATACCAAGAGAACTAATGGTTTGGGCTGTTGCTAAATGTCAGAAAGCAACATTCCAAAACTTTATCGCTTCTGGTGATGAAAATAAACTGATAAAGCAGCTATCTGATAATTGTAAACTTTTTTCGATATTTGAAGTGGATGCTTATATTAAAGATATCATTGGTTTGTCAGAGCATATAAGTGACAGAAAATATCCGTCTGAAAAGAACATAATTGTTTTATTTAAGCGTTTTGGTATTAATGATCTATTTAAATCAATACAGATTGAAGGAAAAAAAGACTATAAACGAATTTTGAAGTCTTTTTCTGATGTTCGAACTGAAATCGCTCATGAGCATCCAGCACCTGACCTAACATCATTAGATGTTAAGGAACAATTGACTGAGATTTGTGACTTTATTGCGAAAATTGATATGGTCATGTATTCGCATGTAGTTGCTATCAGTGGGCGTGTATGCTGGAAAACATCCAGATTCTAAGAACCAATAGCTTAAATCGGGTGCATTACTCTTAAGTCATGATGAAAACTTTTCCTTGCAAAGCGGGGCGAACCATAAGTAGTTGGCCAAATGGAATCGTATTTTTCTGGCTAAGTGGGCAGTTACTATGCAAGGCACAACGAAGGGAGCATAGCCGTAGCTATGTGACC
>NZ_JAHHPM010000543.1 GCF_024606345.1 Endozoicomonas sp. YOMI1 | reverse complement strand
CTGCGCAGCCATTTTGAACAGCTGGATCTTCGTTGGAATTCCTCGCAATAGCCCTACCATTAATAATCGTCATTCCGCCTTGCCCAGCTGTCCAAAATGACTTGCTCGATCTCATATTTAAAAGGCGGAATTGGTATTAGTACCGACTCAGGCTCACTCCCTTTTCGATCCGGCCCTGATGATAACGGCATCTCAACACGGATTGAAAACCACCAATTTTTCTCAACGACATGGGGCAGTTCCGAACCTGAGGACCATTCCTTTACCCTAAAAATTCCGCAGCGACCAAACGCTCCGGTTTTCACCGCCCCTGATGCGGAATTTTATGGTCACCATCCCATGACTTCCTTAACAAAGGGGATGGTAAGCTTGCGCTTGGCACGCAGGGAGGCACTGTCCAGCTTATGCAACAAAGTAAACAGGTTGCCCATATCCCGGGAGCCACGATGAATAATAAAGCGGGCAACATCATCACTCAGGTCAAAGCCACGATAGTGAGCCCGAAGTTTGAGTGCTGAGACTTTGTCCCGGTCATCCAAAGGGCGCACCTGAAATACCATGCCCCAGCCAAGGCGGGAAACCAGATCCTGAAGTAGAATACCCAGTGCCCTGGGAGGATTGTCCGCCGCCACCAGAAATCGGGTTCTGGAGTCCCTGAGCCGGTTAAACAGATCAAACAGCGCCTCTTCCCACTCATCGATACCGGCAACCTCACCAATATCGTCCAGGCAAACCAGCTGCAGCCGCTCAATACCTTCCAGAAGCTTCGGAGAATAATGAACCAGCTCTTTCATGGGCAGATAAATGCTTCGGCCGCTGCGACGGTCCACCTGATGACAGGCAGCCTGAAGCAGATGGCTGCAGCCGACCCCTTTGGGGCCATAGAGGAAAATAAACTGCTCGGATTCGATGCCGGGAACCGATCTATCCATATCCAGAAGATTGACCAGCGTTTCATTTCGCCCACTGTAGAAGTTGGCGAACGTGGCATCGTCTCTTAACTGGACACTGAGCGGTAGCTGCACAGGCAAACTCATAATGGACATCAAATCCGTAAAGGTGGTGTGATACTGACAACAGAAATTGCAACGTTACAAAAGACAGTAACACAATAAAACCGTTCAATTATCAACCGGTATTGACTGACATCAATAGACCGGTCAATAAATCGTCTTCAGCCCTATTTGGCAACCGCTATTACACTATATGGGCTGTTTTTTAAAAGAAAAAGAGTATGACAAAAATAGGACAACAACAAAAAGTGTATCAGTCTTTCTCTTCGGCTGCTCCGGCATGATAAAGATTGCTGGCCTTATAGTTTCTATGCAGGTGGCGCAAGAATACCATAATTATCGCGGCCATGGGCAGGGCTATAAGCATTCCGACAAAACCAAACAGCTGCCCGCCCGCCATCAAGGCAAAAATCACCGCTACCGGGTGCAGACCAATTTTATCACCCACCAGCAAGGGCGTCAGAACCCAGCTCTCTAATACCTGCCCTGCCATAAATACAACCACCACCAGCCCTGCCCCCACATAGCCATCAAACTGAAACAGTGCGACAACCATCGCTGCAGCAAACCCCAGGACAAATCCCATATAAGGGATAATGCTGGCCAGTCCGGCAAGCATGCCAATCAGAATAGCGAACTGCAGGCCAATCATGGTCAGCCCCAGGCTGTAAATGACACCCAGTGCCAGCATGACCATCATCTGGCCCTTGAGAAAGGCGCCCAGCACTTCATCGCACTCATATACCAGAGTCACAGCCACAGGCTCGATATTGCGGGGCAACATCATTTTCAGGTTATCCATCATCTTGTCCCAGTCACGCAACAGGTAAAAAGTCACCACGGGAATAAGCAGCAGATTGGCCACAAACCCAATCAGCGCAATGGAGGACCTGGACACGGAAATACCAAAACTGGCCAGAAGCCCACCGGCCTTCTGCCATTGCCCAGCCAGCCTTTTGGAGATTTCCCCAAAATCAAAAAGGGAGGGATCAATCTCAATATATTTCTGAATGTACGGAAGTGCATTCGTCCCAATCCAGGTTTCCCACACCGGTAGCAGACGGATCATCGTCTTAATCTGATGGGCCAGTGTTGGAATCACCACCAGCAGCACCGTAATCAGTACCCCAAATATCAGAGAAAAGACGCAGACGACCGACAGAGTTCTGGACAACCCTTTTGACTCAAGCCAGTCCACCAATGGGTCACCAAGATAAGCCAATACCATACTGACGACAAAAGGCGTCAGTACCGGCCCGAGAAAATGAACAACCAGAAACAGTCCCAGCGCAACAGCGGCAACCATATAGCGCTGATGAAGAGTAAGATTCATCGTAAAAGTCCTTGTGTAAAAGCGCCGTGGCATCAGAAAGCCACTGGAAATCTACCAAGTACGCAGAAGCAAAAATTATAAGAAAAACGGTAAATTCACAGGCGACAGATATATACGCTTAATCCCAGATTTCTTCCTGAAACTGGAACATACTTCGAAAACTCTGCATCCCGGGCATTACCTTGATGCTGCAAATAACTCCAGCCTGTTGTGCAAGAACTATCACTACTATTCACATGGACCACCGCATAATGTATCTCTGACAGCAAATCAGCAGACAGCCAGGAGGCTGTCAGTAGGACCAACTGTAGTGCATAGTTGCCGAAGAGCCAGACTGCAAACCCGGTGCAACCGGCCTGAGATTTCGCCCCAGGGCCAGGGCATCGGCTAACTGGCTTTCAGACCCATCAATAACCAGCTCCAACTCAACCGTTGAACCTGCCACCCGGTGAACAGACACATCACGAATGGCCGTCATCCGCTCAAGGTATTTATTAAGGGCGGCATAATCTTCCAGACTGGCAATATTCTCAACCACCAGCAAAGTCTTGCCACTGGCATCGGAGGCATCAATGGCATAATGCCGGGACAAGGTTGTCCCCACCAGGTCAGCGGCCTGCTGTGTCAACGCAACAGCATCCAGGCCATTAACCGCCACAGACTGATTCATCCCCCGGAATATCAGGGTCAGCCGACCATAGTAGAGTTCGTCTTGCGATAGAGAGTCTTGTGATAGAGAACGGGATAAACGCCCGGTCAGAATCGATTCAGAACCATAACGTCGGGAAGCCTCCTGCAATTTGTGGGTAAAGCCACCCCATACATCAACGGTTGAAATCGTCGCAGCATCTTCAAAGTCCATCAAAGGAAAGAGCACCGGTAAGCCCCGCCCCTGAAAGCTCTCAGCAAACACCACCGGAAAGGTACCTGAGGCATTGACGATTGAGCGCTGCCCACCACTCTCCACCGCCAACCAAACCAGTGTCGATGGTCTGCTCTGCCCCCAGATGGCCACACCGGCACTGCGCAGCAGGCGGTTGATCGCCTGCTCATCAAACACAGCCTGCAAATACTGCTGACGGTTGAGAGAGGAATCCTGATCAGCAGGAGAGCTGTGAAAACCAAATTTGCGAATGTAGGTTTCCGGCTCAGCCAGTGCACTTCTTACCACACTGTTGGCAAGCACCTCACGCTGTCCGGCCACTTTCACCAGCACATCTGCCAGAGCCTGAGTCATGGCGTCAGTTCGCTCCTGATAACCTTGTCCGGACACGGGCACTTGCTGACTGTATAGGCCTTTGACCGTGGCCGCATGGGTATTTTCAGGCAATGTGAACAGTACCAGAAGACCCACGACCAGACAGGCCGCCTTAACTGCTGAACGAGCTTCAACAGCGGACAAGAAGGTAAGTGGACTGATCAGGTTTTGCAAGAGAGCGTTGCATCGCTTAGCCACAGGCATCAATAAAATCCTGTACGTAAAAATCAAAAGAACTTTATTCTGCCATAAATCCGGCAAAAAATACTGCTTTTGCCAACGGCTGGATAACTGGCGGGCTTTATTAAAGCCCTATAGCACTAATTTTGTACCCCCATAAATTAGAGCCGAATGACCAAAAAAATACCACCAGACATCAGCAACAATTCGGTAACAGCATTGCGATAAATACCACACCCTCCTAGAATAGCCGCCTTCATCCACCCAAACCGGGTTGGACTGAACACCGCCCCGGGTCAGTGAACAGTCCGGATTAAAACACTGCCGACACGGCCGGTGGAAACAAGCTCGGGCAACAAGCGGATTGATATCAATGAACAAATCGGATTCCAAAACCTCCCTGAGTTACAAGGATGCAGGTGTCGATATCGACGCTGGAAACACTCTGGTTGAACGAATTAAACAGGTTGCAAAAGCCACTTCCCGTCCTGAGGTGATGGGCGGCCTGGGCGGTTTTGGAGCGCTGTGCCAGCTGCCAGCCGGGTATAAAGAACCGGTTCTTGTTTCAGGCACCGATGGCGTGGGTACCAAACTGAAGCTGGCCATGGACCTGGGGATGCATGACCATATCGGTATCGATCTGGTGGCCATGTGCGTCAACGACCTGCTGGTTTGTGGCGCCGAACCGCTGTTCTTTCTGGACTATTACGCCACCGGCCAATTAAATGTGGATGTGGCTGAACGCGTGGTCACCGGAATTGGCAGAGGCTGTGAACAGTCTGGCTGTGCCCTGATCGGGGGTGAAACGGCGGAAATGCCCGGAATGTACCAGGGTGACGATTACGACCTGGCCGGCTTCTGTGTCGGCGTTGTTGAAAAGTCTGAAATCATTGATGGCAGCAAAGTCTCCGCTGGCGACCTGTTAATCGGTTTGAAATCCAGCGGACCGCACTCCAACGGTTACTCACTGATCCGCAAGGTTCTGGAAGTGGCCGGTTCAGACCTCGACGCCCCTCTGGCAGGCAAGCCTCTGGCAGAGCACTTGATGGCGCCAACCCGCATTTACGTCCAATCAATGCTGCAGCTGCAAAAGGAACTGCCAATTCATGCCATGGCCCACATTACCGGGGGCGGCCTGCCAGAGAATCTGCCAAGGGTAATCCCTGAGGGCTGTCGCGCGGTGATCAACACCCAGAGTTGGGAAATCCCGGCCATCTTCCGTTTCCTGCAGGAAAAGGGCAATATTAAGGCCTTTGAACTGTACCGTACCTTCAACTGTGGTATCGGCATGGTGCTCTGCATCCCCGGGAGCCATTGGGAGCAGGTACTCAAGCGTCTGGAAGCGCTGGGAGAGGAAAGCGTCATTATTGGCCATATTGAATCCGCAGACAGCGATGCCGATCCTGTGGTTTTTCAATAACAAAATCATTGAAAGTATTCAGGAAACAGCAGTGAGCGAGAAAAAGCGAGTTGTCGTTCTGTTATCAGGAAACGGCAGTAATCTTCAGGCACTTCTGGATCAAGAACATCACTACAGTTATCAAGTTGTCGGGGTCATCAGCAACGTACCAGAGGCTTACGGGCTGGAAAGGGCCAGACAGCACAAAGTGGCTGCCCTTGGTCTGGACTACAAAGTCTTTTCTTCCCGGGGCGCCTTTGACCAGAGACTGGTGGAAGAAGTTAACCGCTTTGAGCCGGACCTTGTGGTACTGGCCGGTTATATGAAAATTCTAAGCCCGGAGTTTGTGGAAAAATTCGCTGGCAGATTGATCAATGTCCACCCTTCCCTGCTCCCTGAATACAAAGGCCTTGGCACCTATCGTCGAGTACTTGCCGATAAAAAGACCCGGCATGGCTGTACCGTTCACTTTGTAACACCAGAACTGGACAGTGGTGCCCATATCATTCAGGCTTCCATGAGTGTCGGCCCCACCGATAATGAAGAGGGTCTGAAACAGCGTGTTCAGGCCATGGAGCACCAGATCTACCCTCTGACCGTACACCTGATCACTTCCGGCAGGCTTCAGCTGAACGGTGACAAAGTGCTACTGGATGATCACCCTATTGACCCACTGGGCTACCAACTGCAGGAAAACGCCCTGGAACTGGCATGATTAATCCGATTCATACGCTTTTTCATCGCCACAAAGTGAGCATGAAAGAATCATTGATAACTCACCCCGGCAAATATGGCCCGGGCACTCTGAGAGCGGCACTTGCCCTGACCCTGGTGCTAGCGGGCAATACGGGCTTTGCCGCCACCCAGACAAAAAAAACGGATAGCGCGAATCCCGCAGCCTTTACGCTCAAGCCATATTCCGCAATCTATAAAGCATCCATCAAAGGGATACCCTTTGGTGGTTCCGGAGAAAGATCCCTGACACAAAATGCTGATGGCACCTGGACCCTTGAGTTCAGTGCCGATGCGGCGTTTTTTGGTATGAAAGAGACCAGCCATTTTGCCAGTGAAGGTGCCCGGCTGATCGCCAACCAATACGTGCAACAAAGAACCGGGCTTGGCAACAAACCAACGGAATATGCCACCTTTGACTGGTCCAGCAATAAGGTCAACTGGCAACAGGGGGACCGGCAGTGGTCGATGGACCTGAAACCGGCAACCCTGGACAACCTGAGTTACCAACTGAAACTACGTATGGATCTGGCTGCCGCCCACGGCCAACCGCTGAACTACGACGTTGCCGATGACGATGAAGTCTATCAACGCAAATTCATCATCGAAGGCGAAGAGACATTAAAAACTGACCTTGGCAACCTGAAAACCGTCAGAGTCAAAATACAGAGAGACAGTGATGAACGGGCAACCTGGATCTGGTTTGCCAAAAACTATGAGTACTTTCTGGTAAAGCTATTGCAGGAAGAAAAAGGCACGGCCTATACCATTGAGATCAAAGAGGCTGCCATTGATGGCAAGCCACTGAAAAAGAAACAAACCACCAAACTGTCTGAACGCCCTAAACATCCCTGATCAATTTTTTCTTACATCTGTAAACTGAAGGAGCCTGAAATGCGATTTCTTCACACCATGCTGCGTGTTGGCAACCTTGATCGATCCATCCAGTATTATACGGAAATTCTTGGTATGAAACTGCTGAGAAAACACGACAACGAACAGTACCAATACACCCTCGCTTTTGTTGGCTATGCCGATGAGTCTGAACAGGCAGTGATTGAACTGACTTACAACTGGGGCACTGAACAGTACGACCTGGGCAATGCCTTTGGTCATGTTGCCCTGGGTGCTGATGATATTTATGCCACCTGTGAAGCCATCCGTAAGGCCGGTGGCAAGATCACCCGGGAACCGGGTCCGGTGCTTGGAGGCACAACCGAGATCGCGTTTGTAGAAGATCCGGATGGCTACAAAATCGAGCTGATTCAAGCCAAAGCCGCTTCTGAAGGGATTAACGGCTAATCCTGACTATCTTTCTAAATGAACACAGTGGTAAATCAGTTCTGTGGATCCAGTCAGGTATTCACAGAACCAATAGACCGTTATTGCATTTACTGGTTGCGTTTTGAGATTTCATTAATGTTCACCTCGCTTGCTGAATATAATTTGCTCCAGAGGCCAGCCTGACAAGATCCCGTTGACTCTGCCAGAGCTTTTCAGACAATTCAGTAACCGTCTCATTACGACCAGAGACAACCCAGTCGGCAATTGCATCCGCTACATCGGGATATGGATTGGCTGCTTTACGCTGGGCGTTTTCTATAAAATGCTTCAGATTTTCATAAGTCAGGCAATAGAACACTTCAGCCAGGTGCCGATTTTCAAGTGTATAGGCATTGGATAATTGTTCTATTTGCCCCTTAAGAGGTTTAGTTAGAACGGGTAATCCAATGTGCAAGCATTCAGCGATAAGGGTAAATCCGCAATTACAAATCACCCCTCTGGATGACTGTAGACTTTCTTTAAAGCTTTTTACGCTCATTTGAAAAAACTCCGCATTGCCAACAACTTCCGGCGTCCTGGGACCATAAATTTTAAAACTGTATCCCGAAAACTGGTTTAATAAACTGGCAACATTATCCTGATTTTCAAAGGGCAAATAGACAACAAGATGATTTTTATCTGGACATAGTCGCATTGTCGTATCTATGACCGGAGGCAAGATGGGCTGGTTGTTAAAAGTAACCCAATGAAGCCCGACAGTTTCTGTAACCGGAGCAAAGAGTTTCATAGCTAACCTTGGAATAGAAAATCTCTGCAGCATGGGAACATCGTAGTCAAACGAATACTGATGACCAAAGCCAAGGACTGCCCTGTTTCCTAAATACCCAGCCCAGGCTGTGACCGGTTCTAAGTCAGAGATAATAAGGTCATAGTCCTTCACATTTAATTTCCAGACATCCCGTACAAATCCGAAAAAGCTGTTATGTATTAAATGTATTAATGTTTGAAAAAAATTAATACGACCATTTTTCGTTATAAAAGTAAATCCATCCCGGTGCAAATAATTACCAAACACTTCCATATCATTAAGTTTTAAGTGTGTTATCTGATATTGGAAAAATAAGACGATTGATCGGCAGGTGATCAGTTGTTAAATGCCTGTTAAAGTATTCAACCAAATGTTCCGTAAGAGCCGTTTTAATGTGTTGATACCTGGGTGAATAAGCCCTACACACCCGGTTCCATAGTTTACTGGAAGTACTTTGAATTTCGTTATTCTGATAACTGTCAAACTCTAAGCGCAGGGCATTAATGGCTGATGTGTTCATCGAAATTTCCCGACCAGAACCTTGTGACAATTGAATCAAAATAGCTGGGTAGAGTTCTGTTGTGAAATGATTTTCCTTTACTGACTTGCTATTCCCGGCATGTGGACAAAGCCCTACTTTTTGAACACATTCACAAGACCTGACACTGTTTTTGCTTTCGGCTATAAATATACTACGATGTTTATTCTATAACCCTGAAATAATGTAATTATATTGAGGATTAGATATATGATGCCTTCAGGAGTTCAATGCTTTTGTAATAACATTTTTTTTTCATCGGATATAGAACTAAAACAGCATGTAAAAGAGAAACATTTATTACCCACGTTTAGCTGTAAATCTGTTTCATTTTTTGAAAAAGAAAGAGAAATTCCTGCCAACTCAGATTTTTGGGAACATACAAATAGGCTTGAACTGACAAAAAGAATATGTATTGAATTAATGGATTCTGACCCTAAAAGTGCTGACCTTCCCCTAGATCATATTCGACGATGCATCCGATTAATTCAAAAAGAAATTAACACAATAAAATTGAACAATAATCTTTCCTTACATTCAATCGGATTGGCAGAGATAGAAAACCCTAAGTTTCTCATTTTTTTAGGTCTTAATCCTGTTGACATTCATAATGTTTTAGCAATTGCTTATAGTGGTAGTTGTATGCACTGTACTACAACTACTTCTTCAGATATTGATTTATATGTAATTACAAAAAATCATGGGATTGAAAAAGATTTTTGTGATTTTGATTTGGATTCAAAAAAATTATCAAAAAAATATAAGCCCAGAATTCATAGTACGAGTTCCAAATTCACAAAAAATACAGGAAACAATATCGATGTTATGATATGCTCATTGCCTGTATTTATTCGTCTGTGTTTGAACTCTGATTCTACTGCTTTGGATTTACTGCATGCCGGTGATGAATTAACTTTATATGAGAGCAGTAAAGGCTTTTTTTCAGAATTAAAAAAGCATAAAGATACATTCTACTCAAAATATTTACCATACGTTGGATTTGCAAAAAGCTTGATAAGTAAAACGAAAGTTATCAATCCTGCAGGATTGGTTTCTGATAAAGAACAGCAGGATCAGTTGTGTAACCTTATTAAAATTCTTAAAGCTCACTATTTTGACAACCTTGAAAATATCCTGGAAAACATCGAAGGTTTTGATGAGTTAATTGTCCGTAACGTCGATAACAATCAAAGCTATTCGATAGCAGGGTTGAAATTTGACGCAAGAATCAAAGTTAAGAGGGTGATCGTACCATTAGAAAAACAGCTGGAAAAGATTAAAGGGGGTATGACAAATAATAAAAATCTATCCATAGTTGCTCGCCTCATAACTCAGCTCAAAGAGTTATACATTAATGGTGATTTTGAATACCCACTGCCAAACAGCTCTTTTATGATAAATTTGAAATCAGAAGTATGCAGTGATGAAGATACTAAAAAAATGGATGAGATGATAGATGAATTTTTAGCTCAACATAAAGAATGGTCAGAGAAAAGTAGATTTGCAGACAGTGGGGATAAGGATTTCTGGAAGAAATGGTTGCAAGAAAAAGGTGTCGGTGGTTCCAAAAAAAATTGAGCAGTTTGGCTGCTCATGAATAATGCGTTGTTAAAGCACTGATTGTCTGTGGCCTTCTTGAAAATAACTACCGGCAAAAAACCTGATTTTTTTGATACTTTCGGTTATGATATTTAGCTATTCTGACTGTAGATTCTTTGGGTGTCCTGTGATTTTCTTCCAAGCTTAAAAAAATGGAGCCATCGTTACTATTCTTAGCCCTGATCATATATATAAACATTACCAATATTGCTTTTGCAATATAAATCTTGACGCCCCCATGGAACATGTTGATTCTGAATATTTACACTTCTATTTCCCATATTAGTTCTTCCATTTGCATTGACAAGCAAGCTGTCGACTTTAACATTTACATTTCCCATATTGGTATGAAGTTCCCCTCCGGATTTAACTCTGTAGCCACTCTGGGTATTAATATTTCCCATATTAGTGTGTAATTTCATCCTACTGACAAATGACTCCGGGAGCCTCAGTTGGATATTTTCACAACAATCGAGGTTAAGATTATTATTTCCAAGACTTGGTTCTTTAGATGATATAACCGACACCTGATGTTGGTTTCTGGCGTTTTGTCCTTCGATAAGGATATCCCCCCGTCCGGTATGTATACCAATAAAATGAACATTATCTGCTCTAAAATCATGTTTCCTGACAGGGGCACTTACCCAGGGCGGAGTTGTAATCGATACATTTTGACCAGATAAAATCTCTCCATTACGAATAACAAGATTGGTACCTTGAACCTGTCTTCCATTAACAGTGATACTATCACCGACTCCTATATGAATATTACCTCCTGACCTGAAATTCCTGCCAGTACCAGAAGCATAATTCACAGAGTAAGAATCTGAAGCTTGCGAGTTGATGGTTCTATTGCCAAATGAAGAGATAATATTGCCAAATTCTGAAGATGCCCCGGAATAAACATTGCCATAACCTCTGGTATTTCCCAACATTTCGTTTTGTCCCACATGCTGGCTGGTTCTAACAGTACTTTGTGAGGGACTGGAATTAATCCGTTGTATCGCATCATTCTGTACCCGGCTTTTATATTTATCGTTACTTGTTCCAGTAGATGGAACATTTTTAAAAAGCCCTGCAAAACTCTCTATTTGATTATTAATCAGACGTCCTGTACATTGCAAATCATCTTGAATTGAACCAGTAAACTCCTTCCTATGGTTTGGACATTTTTTCGGATCAGGAAGATCAAAATAACAAGATGCGCATAAAATCATCTCACAACATCGAGTTGACAGCGGTTTTTCATAAACATCAAAACATACCCGGCACTCAAGTTGTGAAAGAAACTTAATAGCAGCAGCTTTTTCTGAAGCATCTTCTACAGATTTTAATGTTTGTCGATTACCCTTAGAAGATAGGTATTCAGTTTCGATCCATGTTGCTTGGCTTGCACCTGAAATATTCATAAAGTCTCCACATATTGTCTACCAACAAAATAAAAATAGAAAAGAAAAAGAGAAATGGAAATAGAAAATAAAACCCGATGTTCGACTTTTAAATTGACCTGACGGGGAATGGCTGCCCTTCCTGTCTGCTATTAAACAGTGGACTCCAAGAAGGATATCAGCCATGTCAGTTGAACAGTTTATTTTCTTTTTTTCCCGGGCCTGGGGCCAAGTGGATTGGGCATAAGATCAGACTGTCCACGCAGGTATTCTGCCGTCTTATAGTGGTCACCAAGCATCGCTTCCTGTATCAGGGGAGTGTAGTCACTGGCAACTCTAATGTAATCTCCCTCCTGTAGCAGCTCCTCAACCAGTGTCGTGAGCCCACCTCTGGCGGCGGCTGCTATCAGGGTTCCCGACTTTGTGCTGTTTTTTTCAAAGGTTGCGCCCACACTGCGCAAATATTGCACCATATCATAGTGGCCAGCGCAGGCAGCCCCCCAGATCGGGGTATCACTGCCGGTACCGTTGGCATTGACATCCACACCCTGTTCGAGAAAGAAATTGACCAGCTCGCGATCACCGGTCTCGGCCGCAGCATAGATCGGGGTACGGCTGCCTGAGCTTAACGCATTGACGTTGGCACCCTGCGCAACCAGAAACTTCACGATATCACGGTGACCATTCCTGGCTGCACTATAGATCGGGGTATGAGCACCTTTTCTACCACCGTCAATGTTAGCACCCTTGTCAACCAGTAATGACACCATATCAAGGCGTCCCGATCGGGCCGCCAGGTGCAGAGGGGTATATATGTCTTGTTTAGAACCGTTGACGTCTACACCGTGTTTAATCAAATACTTCACTACGTCAATGTGACCCTTAATGATGGCATGACCGATCAGGGTATCGCCGTTTTCGCAGGTGTCTAAACTGACACCGGTTTTATACAGGTACCTTACAACGTCAACATGGCCATTTTTGGCTGCTTCCATGATCGGGGAAGGGAAACATTGGTCGGTGATTGCGCCTTGTTGATGCAAGTAGCGCACCAGCTCAAGGTGACCCTGCCGGGCTGCGGTTGCAATGGGGTGGTCATACCCACAGCGCTGATTGATATCTGCGCCCTGTTCAAGCGATGCTTTAATGGCATCAATGTTGCCAGTCCGGGCCGCCTCAATCAGCTGTTCATTCTGCGCTATCTGCTGCTCGCTCAGCAGTTCGGAGGTGTCTACAATAGTCGATTGTGTAGCCACGGGCTCGGTGCTTTTTTCAAGTACAGTGATCTTTCTTGTTTTTTTACCCTTTGTAGACTGGCCGGAATGGTCGGGCGGGAGTGGTGTTTCACGTTTTGCTTCCGGTTTCTGGCGTTTTCTTTTTTTATTGTTGGCTTGAGCGGGTACCGGAGCAGGATATGAAGAACTGGTACTAGCAAGGCAGTCACCCTTGTCCATAGTCATGAAACCTTTGGTTGTACTTCCTTACTATGGACAATCACATTTTGCTTTTTATCCCGGCCATGTAAATAAAAGATCAGTCGATATCGGGAGGCGTTTTTTCATTGTATATACAAAATTGATAAAACCGGATTCCAGGACATGTAATTCAAGACAGGGCCAGCGGCATGATCATTGGCAAGATAACTTAAGCCGATACTCCCGTGATACCAAGGCTTCAATACTCTGTTCCCGGAAGATGGTCTTTAAACACCCGCAGCATAGCCGGATCAGTAATAGGAAACGACACAGAGACAAACCGCTCTTTAAAGTCATCCTCAGCCAAAAGATCCGCAAACAACCGCGCAATATCAGCTGCGTCATGGGCGAAGATCCCACAGCCCCAGGCTCCAAGAATCAAATGTTTCACACCATTGTTGGCAGCGACGGTCAGGATCTTTCTTGCACGGGTATACATTGTCTGCTGAAGAGTCTCTTGCGGGATTCCCTTGCAAAAAGGCCGGTCCACTGCCGCAGCGGTAATAAACGAGATCAGGTAAGGTTCTTCCGGATTGCCGTTATCATCTCTAAAAACAGGTACATCCGGTGAATACAGGATCGTATCAGAGTAAAGCCCTCGATGGATTGCGTGATGTTGCTTGTTATAACTGTACATCTGCCTTCCTGTGTCACTGTCCAGAGAAGCAAACAGTGCAGAGGCTCTTGCCAGGCTATCTTCCTGGGTGTTGGTGCCATCCCGGAACATACCCCCGGGGTCAACAGCAGAGGCAAAATTCAGGCAAGCCACATGGTCTTTGCCATTCACCCTGGCAATCCGGTGACACGCTGCCAGAGAGGTTTCCTCCATAACCTGAATATCAGTAAGGGGATAGAAGTAATCTGCAGAGGGCTGAAGGGGAATGGAATCGTTGGCAGCATAGAACCGGGTATTGGCAATACACCGCTCAACAGTTGCTTTTAGATCTATTGTTTTGCCATTTAACTTGAACGCTTTATTGTTCAATATCTCTACTGTGTCCAGTGCTATTTCTCTGAACTTTGCCTGCTCTGGATTCATAGCGGATCGTTTAGCCGATGATGCCACTGTTCTGGTGCTAATGGGTTTTCCTGAACGACCTGAAAGCCCATGGGCTGAGGAGGCTAACGACCCGGCAGCCCTGACTTTCTGCTTCTTATTTCTGTAAGTTTGAGGCGCTTTTACAGCAGGCTGACTGGCCACCGGTTGCATCGTCTATGCCCTCATCGTGTAGGTACCGATTTGTCAGTATGACCTGCTTTTTCGATTTCACAGATTTAGCACTAAAAAATCAAGCTGACAAAGTATCGGTTCTGGATTAACCATTTGCTCATTGGCTGCCGCTACCTGAGCCTGGAGCATTGGAATAGTCATAGCTGTTGATGTCGATGGTTCCATGAAATTAACCTGAATAATTTTTGCTCCCCAGCAGGCTGTCCGAGAATAGCGTACCCTACTGCGGCGGCAGCAAATTGGTCTAAAAATCCACTTGTGTTCGGCAAATAGCCCCGCTATTCACCTCACAAAGCCGAATTTTTATCCTCAATTT
>NZ_JAHHPM010000542.1 GCF_024606345.1 Endozoicomonas sp. YOMI1 | reverse complement strand
AATGGAATCGTATTTTTCTGGCTAAGTGGGCAGTTACTATGCAAGGCACAACGAAATGACTTGTTTGACAAGAAGCTCCCATCAAATTCAGCTGATCTATTCTGGATAAAGCTGACCAGGCAGCTGATCTTTTTTCCGAACAGACTTTCTACCTCTGAGCTTTCTGCACACTTCCAGCAATGCGGTCAACTGCTGTTCTTTAGCAGCTGTAGCTGCACCTCCTGCCTGAGTATGATAAAGACTGGCTGACAGTTGGTTACAGATCACGCTCAGTTCCTCTGAGCCAAGCTGATTGAGACAGTCGGTCAATGAAGTCATGTTCTCATAGTTAAGATTGTGGTTGAGCTTATTGCCAGGATTGTTATTGAGATATATACGACACCAGTTTTTCAGTTCACTCAGCGTCAACCGTACATCTTTCTGCAGGCAGGCTGCTTCCAGTTGGTTGAATGCTTTTGCTTCAGAGGAATGTTCCCTCAGTCGATGATGACCTCCCGTGTTACTGATTGGTTGATCCGTCTTTTTTGCGGCACTGGATTTGAACCGCCAGAGTGTCAGGGTCACCAGCCATAACAGCGCAAAAATAGCGGTTAACCACTGCCAGAAGACAGGTGTCTGCCAGAGGCTGGTAGACTCCAGTGGTGTTGCATCGCTAACTCTGGCGGGTTCCGGGCATTCAGCAGGCTTATCTGACGGCAATGTGATCGTGGGGGCCACTGTTAAGGCGTTAGCGTTTGGATCGGCGGCTACATCAATCTCTGTTGCGGGCAGTCTGGAGGTTTTAATCTCGCCACTTGCTGTATCAAACCAGGTGTATTCAATGGCAGGCAGGGTGATTTTTCCGGGACGGGTTGGAATCATGGCTATGGAATCCGTGCGCTGCCCTTGAACGCCATTCGCTGTCTCGCGGTCTGCTGTGCCGGATTTATCCGGGTAGCTGTTCACTCCCTTTGGCTGAGTCATCAGAATAGGTGGCAGTTGTGCGGCACTGAGACCGTCGGCATTGACGGTAATGGTTCGGGTAATGGCATCCCCCACCTGCAAACTGTCCAGTGGCTGACTCCATTGTTCCTGAATGGTTAACTTTCTCGCGGGTAACCAGGTGTCACTGGCAGGGTAGCTTTCAGGTCTGGGTTTTACCTCAATTTGTATCTCCCTGGAGCGGGCAAGAACGGGTTTGCCACCACTGGAAAAGATACTGCCAAATGGATCCCGGGGTTCGGCCGCCACACCGGTAAAGGTCAGTGTTGGTATGATTATTTCACCCACCGACTGGGGATGAATCGAGTACTTCAACTCAAATCCCCGATAGCGAATACCCTCAATAATGGTATCCAGTTTCCGGGTTTCCCCCAGCTGCTGAATCAGCGCATCGCTGATATCCAGGGCGCTTAGCCGACTATCATCATACAGCTGGACTCTGGAGAGAATGGTCAGGGTGAAGATCAGCTCCTGCTGGACATAAATGCTGTCACTGCTGACCTCGGCGTTCATCAGGATTGGGCCGGTATCCGCTGTTGGGTCATCGGGTCTTTTATCGCTGACGGTGATGGTAACCGCTTCAGATTGCAGGTCACCCAGTTTGATCGGTGGAATCACCAGGGTTCCTTGCTGTTTCGGAGCCAGGGTAACCACCCAGTCGCGGGTAAACGCCCTTGTGCCATTAATGATACTGGTCTGGCTCTGTTGCCGGGTGCCCAGTATGTTAAAACTCCACTCCAGGGGTTTCAGGTCTGGAGCGTCACTGGAGCTTTCATCTGTGCGCAGGGTTAGCTCCAGGGTTTCATGGCTGGCCAGTGATGTTCTGTTAACACTGGCGGTAAATGCGGCATTGGCCATCATGGAAACCGAAAGACTGATCAATGCGGTCAACATCAAATAAAATGACTTTCGATTTACCATGATGCCTCCTCCGTTCTGTTTTGCTGTTGCCAAGAGCGCTGCTGATGCAGAAATTTTCTGCGTAATAAACCACCAGGGTCATCCGGAATAGTTCTCAACCAGCTTTCAATGGCCTGCTGTTCTGGAGAAAGTGGCAGTTCATCCCGCCCTTCATCCGGTGCGCTGGCTGTTGTTTCCGGAGCCTTTTCGTCAACTTTATTTTTTTCTGCCTGAGCGGATTGTTGCGATGGGCTGACGTCGGCTTTTTCTTCAGACGGCTCAGATTGGGCCTGTTGTTGATCTTGCTGCTGGTTCTGATCTGAGGTGTTCTGAGGGCGTTGTTGCGATGAAGGTTCCTGCGGTTTGGTGTTTTCACCTGCCTGGTCATTTTTTGGAAAAGCTTCATCCCGGTTGTTGTTACTGGATTGGTTATTGTCGCTCCGGGACTGCTGCCGGTTATCTTCACCCTGGCCACTTTCTTGCCGGGTGCTATTTTGCTGACTGTTGTTTCCCTGATTTTGCTGCGATTGGTCTGATTGCTGCAATAACTGTTCAACCAGATGACGATTGAATCTGGCATCCTCCATATCGGGTTGTTGGGATAATGCCTGATCATAAGCGTCAATGGCTTCCTGCAGTCTCCCTGCCTTAGCCAGTGCATTGCCCCGGTTGTAAGCCGATGTGGGCTCAATCGCCTGATCATCAGGAGAGTTCAGGGTTGATGCGGACTCATCAAACTGCTGATTCCGGAACAAGGCTTCCGCTTTCCAGGCCGGATCATTGAACAGGCTTGCTGCCAGCTCCGGATTACCCTCATGTAGCGCTTTCTGACCCTGCTGATCCCGTGTCTGCCACAGGTCATTCCAGCTGAACGCCATTGCATCCTGAGGGACCGGCAGCAGGGAGATCATGATCAGTACTAACCACCCACGGCGAAAGCCCAGCAGGGCAGCAGGTAGTAGCAGCCATACCAGCCAGTAACCGGCGTCATACCACTGATCAAACTCACGGTCAGTTGATGTTTGTCCGCTGAATAGTTGATTGATGTTATCGGTTGGCAGGAGGGCTTGCAGGTCGGTAGCTGCAACGGTCATGGTCTGGTATCGGCCGCCATTGGCCCGGGCCAGTGACTGCAGGCGGGACTGCTCCAGCTGAGGTACGACAATGGCTCCCTGTTGGTTTTTCAGATAACCGCCATCAGGCAACGGAATCGGTGCTCCCTGTTCGGTTCCGGTACCAAGAATGGATAAACGGATACCACTGTTCTGCAGCAGGCTGGAAATCTGCTCCGCCTGTGCTTGGGTCATGGCGCCGGTAACCAGTAAAATATCGCCGGACTCACTGCTGCCCCGGGTCAGCAGCTGTTTTGCCAGGCGCACTGCTGCTATAGGGTTGTTACCCTGTACGGGCATAATGTCAGGGCCAAGGGCTTTGGCCAGATTATTCAATGTACGACTATCGTCTGTCAGTGGCGCTACGGTATGAGCAGAACCGGCGTAGGCGACAAGGGCAGAGAGTCCTTCGCTGCGCTGGTTGAACAAATCCTGCAGCTTGAACCGCACCCGGGTCAGCCGGTTGGGGGTAAGATCAGCCGCGTACATGTGGTAGGAGAGATCAACGGCAACCACCCATGGCTGTTGATGTTTACTGATGGGGACCGGCTGCTTCTGCCAGGCAGGGCCGGCAAGGGCCAGAGAGGCGATCACCCAGCCAGTCAATACCAGCATAAGGGGCCAGCGAGCCGGTTTCTGCTGCTCTCCTGCCAGTAACCAGGGCAGGAGAGCAGGGGCAATGACTTTAGACCAGTTGCCCCGATCCCGATGTTGTCGCCAGAGCAGGAATACCAGGGTGATGCAGGGCAGTAGCAGCATCAGCCAGAGTGGTCTGAGAAAATGGAATTGATCTATGAACAAAGAGAAAAATTCAATCATGGTGGGCCTTCCCTTTGTCAGCTTTCCAGTGGTTAAGAGCGCTGGGGAAATTGATATTCATAATTGCCGGGATCAGGCTTAGCAGCAGCGCCAGCCCCAGTGGCCAGAAAAACAGGTTCTTGCTGGGGCGAAACACCTCTTCTTCCTGAACGACAGGTTCAAGCTGATCCAGCAGCGCATAAATCTTATTCAGTTCCTCAATATTGCGGGCCCGGAAATATTGACCGCCTGTCAGTCCTGCCATTTCCTGTAAGGTTTGCTCGTCCAGGTCCGCCGATGGGTTAACCCGGCGGGAGCCAAAGAAACTGCGCTCCACCATCTCTTCAGCCCCGAGGCCAATGGTGTAGATTTTGATGCCTTCTTCTCTGGCAATCTGTGCAGCCTGCAACGGTGAGATTTCTCCAGCAGTGTTGGCGCCATCCGTCAGCAAGATAAGCACCCGACTCTCTTCGGGGCGTTTACGAAGATGCTTGACGGTAAGACCCAGGGCATCCCCGATAGCGGTCTTGTTGCCCGCCATCCCGATAGCTGACTCATTCATCAGTGTTCTGACCGTTTCCCGATCAAAGGTCAGCGGTGTTTGCAGATAGGCCCGGGTACCAAACAGGATAAGTCCGAGCCGGTCGCCACGACGTCGCCCGATAAAATCATTCATCACCGCTTTGGTGGCGCTCAGCCGATCAACCTGGCGGCCATGGAGCACCATGTCTTTGATCTCCATACTGCCGGAGAGGTCAACGGCCATCATCAGGTTACGACCACTGTCCTGTATCTCAACGGGGGCTCCCAGCCACACCGGTTTGCTGGCAGCAAACAGCAGCAGTAGCCAGATCACACCGGGCAGCATGATTCGTTTGCCGGAGGGCGTCTCCTGTTCTGCCCGTTGCTCACCCATTATGGATGACAGCTTGCCATAAAAAGGGGTATACAGCGCGGCATCATTATCGCTACTGGCTGGTTTGACCCATCGATAAACCAGCAGAGGTAAGGGCAGGGCAATCAGTATCCAGGGCCATTCAAGCTCAAGCATGGTGTTTCTTTATCCATCGCCGGGTGAGTGCATACACGTTCGCTGACATCTCGTCGGGAGTGCTGTGGGGGGGCGTTAGCGGTATCTGCGGGTTATAGCGGTGGTTATTGAAGGCGCTGTGGTTGAGGAATTCGGGGATATCGCCGGTATCCGCCAGAAACTGGCTCCAGGAAGCCCCGGTCAGCCCGGCAACCTTAGTTTTGGGAAACGCATGCAATGCCACCCGTTTTAACAGTTCATTGGATTCATTGGCCAGTCTGTGCAGCGACTGATGAACCTGATAGTCAGCCTGAATTTTTCTGGCTTGCAGCTGTGCCTCTGAGCGGTAACGGTTTTTCTGCCAGCGACGCCAGCTATAGACGGTGACCAGAACCATCAGGGCAGTACCGATCAACGCCAGAAGCCACCAGCCAATCGCGGGTGGCCATAATCCAACAGGGTCCGGGAGATGGTTGGGGCGGAGTTGGTCCAGAGGATTTTGCAGGTCCATAACTAAGTCCTCTCTGGCGCCGTAAGCTCAAAACAGGCTGTAACCACCAATGCTTGCGGTAGGTAGTTAACCAAATGAAATCGTATTTTCTGACTAAGTGGACGGTCACTCTGCGGCGTTATAACTGCGGTCACATAGCTAGGGCTATGCCCGCTTCGTTGTGCCTTGCATAGTAACTGCCCACTTAGCCAGAAATATACGATTCCAT
>NZ_JAHHPM010000541.1 GCF_024606345.1 Endozoicomonas sp. YOMI1 | reverse complement strand
GTAAAACCATCCTGAATCCCTCTGTTTAGATGGGATTACAGTTTAGTCGAAACTTTCAACTGATGAATTTAGGTTGAAGGAGAGCCGGTGGCTAATTACCAGCAGAATCTCACTCAGCTAAACTGCCTGATTTTAAGAAAGAACTTAAGTTCATAAACGTAGTCTTATTAAACAATACACTTTTATTGACTTAATTTATGAACCCAATGATTGATAGTGCAACATGCACAAAGGCTGTAAGTGACATCTCTCTGCCATACAATCTTATCTTAGAGGCTAAGTTTAAAGGCTATAAGTTAAGTGTTGTACCCAAAGTTTCCGGAATATCTTATTATCGAAAATATTGCTTAGACCGAAATAGTTGTTTTACCCCTGATGATCTGAAAGCGATGGAGAGAGAGTTAAACAAAGGTTCAGCTGTAAAAAATGCAAAGTATAGAGTTTTCGAGCTTGCTCGTGTTTCTGATGGTACTATGTCTGCTTTTATTGAGTTCAAAGTTTCGGCCAATGAAATACTTATTGAATATCTGTCTGTATCAAAAACTGATCAGAGAAGAGGAATAGGAACATTTTTGATGAAGTCAGCTAAGGAAGTTGCTTCAATCAAGAGAATACCAAACCTGTGGTTAAGTAGCGAACCTGATGTTGTTTCATTCTATGAACAAAACGGATTTAAAGGAGATAATCTACATTGTTCTTTACCACGAATGACATTATCAATAGCTGAGCGAGAGCATACTTGTCATGAAAAATTAGAATGCTATGACCTTGCCTATTCTGAAGCTCAGAAATTATCTATGGTTCCTTATAAGAAGGTTTAACAAAGATTATGCGAAGGGAGCGCAGAAAGGAGCACAGAAAGGAACTTCAAAAAGATCTCGCTTACGTAAGAGGTGAGCATCTCCAGCCAGCCAATTCACCTGTAAACTCCGGTGAATTATAATTTCTGATTCATAAGTACAGCAGAGAACTGCCATTGATATGGCGCGCTCGGGAGGATTCGAACCTCCGACCGCCTGGTTCGTAGCCAGGTACTCTATACAGCAGCTGAGCTACGAGCGCATGTAGACTGAAACGTACACAAACAGTGTTTAAACAACCGCCTGCATTCAGTGGCGTGCATCGTACATAAACTGATGTTCTATGTACAGCACTCATAGAACAATATATCACCGGTCAATTCAGAGGTGGCAGTTGCCAGTCTATAGGCTGTATTCCATGACTGGATAGATAATCATTGCTCCTGGAAAAAGGTCTGCTGCCAAAAAAGCCTCGATAGGCTGATAGTGGCGACGGGTGAACCGATTTCAGAACCAGGTGTTTACTGGTATCAATAAACCGCCCTTTTTTCTGTGCATAGCTGCCCCACAGAATAAAAACAATATGCTCTCGCTGCTCATTCAACGCGGCAACAATCCGATCAGTGAACGCCTCCCATCCCCTGCCCTGATGAGAAGCCGCCTGCTTATGCTCGACGGTCAACACACTGTTGAGCAGTAACACTCCCTGATGGGCCCAGTGTTCAAGAAATCCATGATTGGCTGGCGGAATGCCCAAATCTGACTCCAGCTCTTTATACATGTTAACCAGCGATGGAGGAATGGCAATTTCCGGACGTACTGAGAAGCTCAAACCATGAGCCTGACCCGGCCCGTGATAAGGGTCCTGCCCAAGAATCACCACTTTGACCCGTGCAAACGGTGTCAGGTCCATGGCCCGGAAATATTCTCCCCCCCTGGGGTAAACCATCTTTCCCTGAGCCTTTTCATGTTGCAGAAAGCTGCGCAGGGTCTGCATATACTCTTTGGTAAATTCATCCTGAAGCATGGCTTTCCAGGAAGGCTCCAATTTGATGTCTGGCATCACCCTACCTCTGACCTTCAAATGACATTGACAAATAAATTACCTCCAACCGCATAAGAGCCAACTACACTCTTTGCCAGCCAACGCACTTTAGCACAGCAACACCTTTACTAATAACAACTCAGTCCTCGTTATGGATCGCCTTCAATACAATGCAAACTTTTAATAAAGCATCTATCGGAATCTCTGCGGTTGTAGTCCTTCTTTTTAGCTGCCAGGCCCTGGCAAAACTCGAACGCAGGATGGCCATTGAAATTGATGCCAATACTATCCACTTCGCCATCGCCGACGTAAACAAAAAGACCGACAAAGTTTACCGGCACCTTGATTACGGTTCTCTGGAAGCCGGTTTCTACGATGACCTGTCATCCAGTGACAACCACTTCTTCAGCAGCTTTATGCTGAAAAAGGCTCAGAGACTCTTTCAAAAACTGCGAACCCGGCAGGAACATTTTAAGGCGGTTCAAGTAAGAGCCATTGCTACTGACATCTTCAGGGAGGCACACAACGCCGAAGAGCTGGTGCAGACAGTACGGCGTACAACAGGTATTGATATTCGAATTTTATCCCCTGAAGAGGAGGATCGAATGGATTTTTTCTCTGCTTTCACGGCGACCGATAATTCTGAAACACCGGTTGTCTGGGATATCGGGAAAGAGAGTTTTCAGTTGATTATCTCGAATCCCGAAGCAGGCCCATTTGCCCACAAAGGTGATTTTGGTTCCGTTTCCTTCATGGAATACCTGAAGGAAGTTGTCCAGAACAAACCACCACATTTTCCGGGTTCATTATCCCCCTTATCAACTGAAGAACTCGAAGCAGGTATCACCTTTGCACGATATCTTGCCCGTAAGACACCGGTCATTATTCGCAAAGAGCTGAAGAAAGATAAGGTAAAAATAACCGCTATAGGCCCGGTATTTCAGGAAGGTTTCGCAGAAGACACCCCCAGGCATAGAATGTCATTGGATAAGGGCAAGCTGGAGAGGTATATCCTGGATCAGGCCTCATCCAGCGATACCAATGAAGCCAGTCTTTCAAGTGCAATTTTAGTCTTTGGCTTCATGGAAGAGCTGGACATTACACAGATGTTTATCTCCGACCACAACAGCACTGTCGGTATGCTCGAATTTCCAATCCTCTGGCATTAACGCTTAATTCATCCCAAGATTGTCTGCATCTGCAAGGAATGCAACCGACCTGTTTCAACGCTTGTCAGCCTTTATTACGAGAAAAACTTCAGCCTCTAAGGGTAATTTTGACGTGATAGAGATTTTCCCTCGTTCCCATGCTCTGCGTGGGAATGCATACCGGAGCCTGAAGGATATGGAACAATCCGTTCCTGCCCAGAATCATGACAGTTTAATGGGAATTCAAATTTGCGGAAATATTAATCATACATTCCCACGGTGGACGTGGGAGTTCGGAGGGGATTGATCAGCCTCGGACCTTGGGAGGTGCCTGTATATTTAAAAACACAGCTTGGCTGCGCTAGTTGTATACACCCAGCATCAACTCTATCTGACGCTTAAGCATTACCCTGAGCCTGTCCGCTGTTGTTTCTTTCTCAAAACCTGCAATTAATCCCTGGTACTCAACATGAAGAATAATACTGCCAAAAAGTTCAGCATCAATATCAGGATGATTAGAGCCGATTTTTGAAAAGAATGTTTTGAGACTATCAAGAAAGAATTTCTGGTGACTGAAGGCAATGGGCCTCAGATTTTCGTTACGCAGGCACTCCTGCTGGAAAGCACGCTCTGCAATCAGGTAGTCACGATGCTCTGCCAGCTGAATCAGAACATACTCAATAGCGAGATCGCTGATCCGGTCAGCAAATATCTGACGACTGGCTTTATCCGATGGCACAAGCTCTTTCATGGCCATCTTCAGCATACTGTCAGACTCTTCCCAGTATGCCTTGAACTTCTGAGCCCCCATCTCCACAAACAGAGTGAAGGTGTCGGTAATCAAATCCGTAATATCTTTGAAATAATAGGTGGTTGCAGAAAGCGGAACATTGGCTTCTTTGGCAACAGCACGATGACGGACTCCCCTGACTCCGTCCCTGACAACGATTCTTAATGCCGCCTCAAGGATGGTACGACGACGCTGTTCACTATTGGCACGACTGGTTTTTCGCCCCTGATATTTCAATTTCATACCGCTGTCGTGCTTACCAGAGCTTTTTATGCCTTCTGATGAGGAATCCATTGTTGAGACCATATTAAGACTGCCTTACAGTTGCCTGATTGTTTTATAGCGTTCGTCCAGTACCATCGCTTGATCATGCATCTTAGTACAGAAATCAACCATACGTATGAAAACCGGTCCTGCAACTATTCAGGGTTATGAGACCGACAAACCTGTTGGTACTCCCCATGTCCTTTATACAGGCCGATTAGGCAGAGCGTATGGCAACATCCTGGCTTCACCAGCAAAGTGCGTCGACTCAACTTCAGGTTCCACACCTCAGATACTACATGAGCAGGCTTGAACTGCTCATGCATACTGAACCATCAGCATCCCGGAAAGTAACTGAGATAAGCAGGTAATTGCTAATACTGTTATCAAACGGCAGATAATCACATAGGCTGTGTAAACGATAACCTGCATCGTTGATTCAACAATTTGGCAAGCAAACTTAAACACAGATACTCCCGCATCAATTTCTATTGAGGACGCATGTGCGGGAACAACAATACATCCCTGATTGACGGCGCATCCGTAAACAGCATCACCAGCCGGTCAATACCGATACCTTCTCCGGCTGTGGGTGGCAGACCGTATTCAAGTGCATTGATATAGTCTTCATCGTAATGCATTGCCTCATCATCCCCGGCATCCTTTTCAGCTACCTGCTGTCTGAAGCGCTCAGCCTGGTCTTCTGAGTCATTCAACTCAGAGAAGCCATTAGCGATTTCCCGACCCCCCACAAAGAACTCAAAGCGCTCGGTAACAAAGGGGTTGTCGTCATTTTTACGGGACAGAGGCGAAACTTCGGTCGGATAATCAGTGATAAAGGTAGGGTTAAGCAAGTGATGCTCCACCGTTTCATCAAAGATTTCCATCTGAATCTTGCCAAGCCCCCAGATCGGCTTCACATCAATGCCCAGCTTACCGGCAACCTGTGTGACTGACTCCAGGTTGTCAATATCAGCAGCATCAAGATCCGGGTTGAAATGCAAGATAGATGCAAATACCGACATCCGCGCAAACGGCTTGCCAAAATCAATCATCTGCCCCTGGTACTCGAACTCAGTTTTACCCAGAACATCCTGAGCCAGCTGCTTCAGCATGGCTTCAGTGTGATCCATCATGTCGGTGTAATCCGCATAAGCCTGATAGAATTCGATCATTGTAAATTCCGGGTTATGTCTAGTAGACAGCCCTTCATTGCGGAAGTTCCGGTTAATCTCAAATACCCGTTCAAAACCACCGACGACAACGCGCTTCAGATAGAGTTCCGGAGCGATACGGAGATACATATCGATATCCAGCGCGTTGTGATGGGTCACAAACGGTCTGGCCGTAGCACCACCGGGAATCACCTGTAGCATCGGCGTCTCAACTTCCATAAAGTCCTGCCCCAGGAAGTAGTTACGGATACCCTGAATGATTTTGGAACGGATCCGGAAGGTTTCACGGGACTGTTCACTGGTAATCAGGTCAACATAGCGCTGACGGTAACGCTGCTCGGTATCAGTGAGGCCTTTATGCTTTTCAGGCAATGGACGCAGAGACTTGGTCAACAGCTGGACAGCACTCATATCAACGTAAAGGTCGCCTTTACCAGAACGCTGAACAGCACCTTCTACACCGATAATATCCCCCAGATCCCAGGTTTTGATGGCATCCAGGGTCTCTTTCGCCAGCTGCTTGCGGTTCACATAGAGCTGGATACGGCCGGACATATCCTGCAGTTCCATGAACGCGCCACGGTTCAACATAATACGGCCAGCTACTTTAACGGTGTGGTTCAGGCCTTCCAGGGCAGCCTTATCATGATCTTTGAACTGCTCCTGAAGATCGCCAGCCAGCGAATCACGGCGGAATTTATTCGGGAATGCCACCCCTTTTTCGCGAATGGCCGCCAGTTTTTCCCGGCGCAGGGTAACCAGGCGGTTCTCTTCATGGGCTTCAGCAGCCCTACCTTCCTGCAACTGTTCTGACAAAAAATGTTCTTCAGACATAAGATATTCTTCCAATTACAGGCCTTTTTTCAGGCTCGCCTCAATGAACTTGTTCAGGTCACCATCCAGCACAGACTGGGTATTCCGGGTTTCGATCCCGGTACGAAGGTCCTTAATACGGGAGTCATCCAGTACATAGGAGCGAATCTGACTACCCCAGCCGATGTCCGACTTGGAATCCTCCATCGCTTGAGACTCCACCGTTCTCTTTTGCATCTCCATCTCATAAAGCTTGGCCTTCAGCTGCTGCATGGCCTTGTCTTTATTCTGATGCTGGGAACGCTGATTCTGACACTGTACAACAATTCCCGTTGGCCCGTGGGTAATACGCACGGCAGAATCGGTGGTGTTTACGTGCTGTCCACCGGCACCACTGGAGCGATAGGTATCAACACGCAGATCCGCCGGATTGATTTCTATATCAATATTGTCATCAATCTCAGGAGAAACGAAGACGGAAGCAAAGGAGGTATGACGACGATTACCGGAATCAAACGGTGATTTGCGAACCAGGCGGTGAACGCCAATTTCAGTTCTCAACCAGCCAAAAGCATAATCCCCGCTAAACTGAACCGTTGCCGATTTGATACCTGCCACTTCACCGGCAGAGACTTCAATGATGTCCGTTTTGAAACCGTTGGCCTCACCCCAGCGCAGGTACATTCTCAGCAGCATATTGGCCCAGTCCTGGGCCTCAGTCCCCCCGGAACCGGCCTGAATATCAAGAAAGGCGCTATTGGGATCCATTTCACCGGAGAACATACGACGAAACTCAAGTGCTTCCAGTTTCCGGGCCAGTTCATCAAGCTCATCCTCAACGCCCTGGACACCCTCTTCATCTTCTTCTTCCACCGACATTTCCAGCAGTTCTTCACAATCGCCCAGGCCACTGGTCAGCTCATCAATGGTAGAAACAATCGCTTCCAGGGTGGAACGCTCTTTACCCAGCTTCTGGGCGTACTCCGGATCATTCCAGACGTTCGGGTCTTCCAGCTCCCGTTCTACTTCCTGCAACCGCTCACTGTTGTGAGCGTAGTCAAAGATACCCCCTAAGCACGTCAGTACGCGCTCTCAGGTCCTTGATACGCTCCTTAATGGGATTGATTTCAAACATTGCCCTATATCACTCACTTTTGTCAGGTGCACACGGCACCAATACTCTAATACTGCATAGCCCCATCAAGAGCTGACCAATACTGACGGCTCTGGAAATACAATGGGAATGGAGTTGGCAGCACATGGCTGCCTATAGAAGCTGCCCATGAAACACTGCTCACAAGACACAGCTCATGAAAAACAGCTGGCCGATCTCTGCAAGGAACCTGCCGGACTTAAGACTGTCCTACAACCGGATGATCTTACAACAATAGCCTGTTGGTTGGAATTGCTTCGATATTCAGCCACCAGCACCTGTTGAGGTTATATTGCCAACAGGGTGATTCAAAGAATGCATACCCGCACATTGACTCATGTCATGACATCAAACTACGCCTTTACTCAACAGTAAGGTAAAATCCCGCCCATTACTTCACCCTCACCCGTAACCCCAAAGCCCCACGTATCGGCCTGTATGGCGATATCTGCTCTGGGTACATAACAGAAGCACCCTTCATTATGTCACGTGACACCTTATTGAATGACTCAATAGCACTGGTTGCTGATATCGGTGGCACCAACGCAAGATTTGCACTCTCACTGGGTGGCAGGCTACAAACAGACTCAGTACAAATACTGGCCTGTAATGACTACGAAAACCTTGATCATGCGGTCATCGATTACCTGAGGCATCAGCAAGTAGCCGTGAATCATGCCTGCATGGCTTTTGCCTGTCCGGTGAGTGGCCAGACGATAAAAATGACCAACAACCACTGGTCATTCAACAAGTCTGAAATGAAAGACACACTGAAATTGCTGTCCTTCAAAGTGATCAATGATTTTACGGCCCAGGCGCTTGCCCTCCCTGCCCTGCCTGAAAACGCCCTGGTCAAGATTGGCAACGGAGAGGCAATTGCGGGGGCCACCAAACTGATTATTGGACCAGGCACGGGCCTTGGAGTCGCAGCACTGAAAAAGGCAGGCGATCACTGGCTGCCTTTGCCCGGGGAAGGCGGACATGCTGCATGTTCTCCCATATCCTCTATGGACAACGAGATTCTCGGTATTCTTCAGCAGAAACTGGGCTATGTTTCCTGGGAATCGGTACTGTGCGGTTCTGGTATCGAACGGCTGTATCAAGCCCATGGTATGTTGTCTGGTCAACCACAGACACTGAAAAACCATGAAATTACGGCCCAGGCACTCAGTGGCGACCCCCTCTGCAAACAGACATTACTGCATTTCTGCGAACTGCTGGGCAGAGCCGCCAGTAATGCAGCACTGACCACTGGAGCCCAGGGGGGCGTTTATATTGCTGGCGGTATTATTCCACGTTTCCCTGAGTTTTTCGCTCAATCGGACTTTAGAACCTCATTCGAAGTTAACGATAAGATGTCCAGCTATCTGGCTGCTATCCCAACCAGTCTGATTATTCACGACAACCCGGGCCTGACCGGTGCCTGTGAAGCATTAGGCAACCCATTCATTGATTGATTTTCGGGGCTGACCCTGATCCGGGTCAGCTTCCAGAGATACTGTTTTTTTCGACAGTGAAACAGTGCGTCCCAAACACTGAAACTGAAAAAGTTTCGGTGCTAATTGTATTGACCATCAAGGAACTTGTGAAAAATCCCGAAATCAAAAAACCAACCCAATAAAACTTATTCAGTTCAATTCGCTATAAGAAAAGAAATAAGAGGTTAAATCATAATATGCTTGTATCCACTGCTGCCAATCGCAATACACTGCTTAATGATTATCAAAAGCCCGCTGAAAACCGTCAAAACAAAAGAAAACAGCGACAGGATAAAAACAATCCCTCGAAAAAGATCAAGCTCGACACTACCCGGATAAACCATCAGGGGCGTGTCAAACAAGCGGGAGTACAAAAGAAACTACCGGAATACCAGGTCACTATGGCAAAAAGTCAGCGTATTCACCAAACCTCTCAGAAACGTAAACTGCGGATTGATACAAAGCAGAGCACTGAACGTCATTCAATTCCCACAATACTGAATAGAGTACTGGATGATATTCGTAAAATGGATATTGAGTACGCCATAAGTTCTGATAAATCCGTTCAAATGCCAGAGCATAAAAGATTACCCATTCACGGTAATTTCACCTGTGTTGGAAGGATTTATGAGCATTTACTGGTTCCAAAGATTCATCACTTAATACAAGAACTTTCTCCTATTAATGACTTAAAACAACAGCAGACCAAATACGCCATGCAAATAGCAGAGTTAGTCAAAACCTACAAAGTAGCCCAATGTGATGAGATGACTCATTTAATGGCTTCCTGCTGCCTGGAAAATCCGACCATCAGCCTGTTCAAAATGGTTATCAGCTTTTTTTTTGCCAGAACCGAATCAAAGAAAGGAAGGCTGAATAGATCCACCACTCATGTATGTTTGATGGTATGCCCAAGTCTTTCAGGTGATAGTGTGCAGGCGCAAAGCCAATGGTATGAAGCTGAACGCAAACATGCTCATAGTGATCTGCATTGTGCTGACGGGAGCTATCATCAGCCATCCTATATGGCTACTTCCGATATTTACATTGCTGATCCGTGTCAGCATGAATATTGGCCAGGAAGCCAGTGGCAGCAATTTATCAGCAGTATTGCCGATCATTATCTAACACCAACGGGTAAAGATTTTAAGAAAATAAAGGTACAAATAACGCCCTATCATTCGGAAACTGCCGTTAAGGAGCTACCAGTCGCAGATATACAGGCAGTGCCAGTTAACAGGGATACCCCAGACTATTCAGACATGCCGGCCTATTTTTATCTTGAAGAGTTCGTAAAGAAACCAATAAATAAAAAACGGGCTACTGAGATCACTAAGCAAAGACTGGTAAGAAATGGTGTAAAGATCCCTTCATTTAACACCGTAAAATCAAAACACAGGCAAAAATGGTCAACAAATTTAATACGAGTTCTGGCCTGGAAAATGACCCTTGATGTTAAAGTTCTGCACCGTGAAGATTTAGCCATCATTGATCCAGAATCAGAAGACTACTATCAATATATGATTGACTTTTTAGGTAAATCAACAATCGAATCATCGCTACATGTTATCAATATGACCAACAGCTTTAACAGGCATGGATTTCCATTTCCTGAACCATGCCGTAGATATTTTTTACCATCGAAGGAGTGGCTGCCGGGCCATATCAGGTATCTGGTTAGAGTAGCCAAACCTGAACGATCATTTTCGGATTACGAACTGATTAAAGTATTGAAAGTACTGAATCCTGTTGAACTACAAGATACCTATTTACGCTATCTGCATGAGTATTTGCAAAATAAGCTGGTTAAAAACCAAGGCTCCCAAGTACTGGAAAATGCCATCGGCCACATTAGACAGGGGAACATCCCTCTCCCTGCCATTGAAGGAATTACCAGCTGGAATATATTGACATTACGAAAACTGGCTGATTTATGTGTAGAAAAGTTTGGCGGCATCTCCGCAAAAACCGTTGCTCCCTATCCTTCTGTTGGCAGAAAAGAAGTTATACCAACCTCACCCGATGAGTTTGCCGACTGGTTTCTCAATAAACTTACCAACTGTCAATTTAATTTTAATAATTTCGATGGCAGGCTAAAGACTGCAAACCTGATTGTTAACATCAGTCCGATAGAAGGTATCACATTTAACCCCGTCCCACAAAAGGCAGACTGGATGTTGTACTATGTCTATCAGTACGGTTTTGACAAAAAAGAGATTTTCCATCAGACCTCTTCAACAACACTCTATCAAATGCTGAAACGCATTACCTCACCGGAAAAGCACTCAGAATTATACGATAAATTATTGTATCTCAGCTCAACATGGAGTGGTCTTCGAACTCACAGTTATTTGAGAAAATTGAGAACACATAACATCAAACTGCCCGATGATTTAATGTATTACACAGGCAAAAGCAGGATAATTGAGATGCATGCAAGGGCGGAAAAACTGAAGGAATCTGGCTGGCTGGCAGCCGATATAGACTTATCGCACCATAGAATATCAAGACATAAAAAAATAAGAGCACTCCATAACCGATAAGTAGTTGGCCAAATGGAATCGTATTTTTCTGGCTAAGTGGGCAGTTACTAT
>NZ_JAHHPM010000540.1 GCF_024606345.1 Endozoicomonas sp. YOMI1 | reverse complement strand
TTTCAGAAGCTTTCACTCTCTGTCACGAGACTGATAAAGCTGCCAGAAAACCTGTCAGCAGAGGCGCATCTTACTTCGCCGGTTTGATTTGTCAACCGGTTGTTTTTCGTTTATTTCCAAACAACCCATCTTCAAACCGTACTTCACGCTCAGCGATGAAGGTTCATGCTGCTGATCCTTGGGTGACCGTTTCCGGAGAGCCCGTCAAAGAGCGGCGTATTCTACTCAAACCAAATGTAATGACAAGTGTTTTTATTTCAGATTGATACAACAAAAAAATGCTTACATGAACCCGGGCGTCTTTTCGAAAATCACCAACTGTTCAGGTGTGGCTCTGCCATTCAACATGGCTTAATCTCTTGAAAGCGCATATTCATCATCTCTTGAAAGCGCATATTCATCGTTCATTATGCCCGGCTGAAATCAAATGCCAGCACATCCGCAATATCGCCTGTAGCGAGCATCAACATAAGAAGCCGGTCAATACCCATCGCTACGCCCGCACAGTCGGGCATTCCGTGAGCCAGTGCCGCCACCATGTGCTTATCATAGGGGTAGATGTCATAGCCTCGCTCCTGACGTTTTTGCTGTTCTTCTTCAAAGCGTTTCTTCTGTTCCTCTGCATCCAGCAGTTCATGGTAGCCATTGGCCAGCTCGACCCCGTTAACAAACAGCTCAAAGCGTGAAGCTACCGGATGCCCATCCCGATTGGTGGATAATCTGGCCAATGCTGACATGGTGGCCGGATAGTCATAGACAAAGTAGCCTTCCAACACTTCTGAATCTCCAGACCCAAGGTTCGGCTCAACAAATTTTGAGAACAGAAGATCCTGGCAGTCACTTCTTTCAAGCCCCTGAAGCTTGGCGTCCACCTTATCCCTGACCAGCTGGCTCAGCACTTCATCAGTCGCGATATACGGGTTTGCTCCCAGGTACTTTTCAAACAGCTCCCCGTAGCTGCATCGCCTGACCTCCCGGAAGTTGCAGACACTGCTCAGCAAATCGGCAACATCATCCATCAACCGCCGGTCATTCATACCAATGCGGTACCATTCCAGCATGGTAAATTCCGGATTATGACGCCCTCCGGCTTCACCATTTCTGAAGACCCGTCCCAGAGAGTAAATATCTCCACTGCCTGCTGCCAGCAGCCGCTTCATGGCAAACTCTGGCGAGGTGTGCAGGTAACAAAGCTGTGACTTGCCATGACCAATGGGACTGAACTCTGTGGCAAAGCTATCTATATAAACGTCCACAGTAGCGCTGCTAGAGAGCATCGGGGTTTCCACTTCCATGACTCCCCGGGCATCAAAATAAGCCCTTACCTGATGCAATAACCCCGCTCGCTCTCTAAGAGCCATCATGGATGCAGATGGGCACCATAGATCTTTGGACATAGGCCACTCCAGAGTAATAGTCATTATTTACGTTAAATGAATAGTGCCAGCAATTGTAGCGCTATAAAAAACAAACCCTGCCGGAGTGGCAGGGTTTGATGTGGATGACCAGGTAGCAATTACAGGTTCTCTACGTTATTGGGCAATTTCCCTTACAGTGAATACTGTTAATGGTAATAAATTACTTCACCCGACCAACATATTCGCCAGTACGGGTATCAATTTTCAGAACTTCGCCTTCAACAATAAACAGAGGCACCTTAACCACCGCGCCAGTGCTCAGCTTGGCCGGCTTGGAGCCGCCCTGGGCAGTATCGCCCTTCAGGCCCGGATCGGTTTCCACCACCTGCAGTTCCACAAAATTAGGCGCTGAAACCGAAAGAGGGGCACCATTATAAAGAGTAACCGAGTATACTCCCTGCTCTTTGAGCCAATCGATGGTGTCACCCACGGCTTCACGGCTGGCTGCATGTTGTTCGTAGGAACCGTCAGTCATCATGAAATGCCAGAATTCACCGTCGGTGTAGAGGTATTCCATATCCAGCTCCATAACGTCTGCCGCTTCCAGACTTTCGCCGGATTTGAAAGTACGTTCCCAGACGCGACCGGATATCAGGTTACGGAATTTAACCCGGTTGAATGCCTGACCTTTTCCGGGTTTTACAAATTCGTTCTCAATGATCGAGCAGGGATCGCCCTCAAGCATTACTTTAAGACCTGAACGAAACTCATTGGTACTATAACTAGCCATTGGACCTTACCAGGAGATCAAAAATCCCTATGATAACCCGTTCGGAGCCCAGTGTGCAGTCGAGGGCGCAGATAAGCACGCAGAAAATCGGCGATTTCGGCTGCTGGCAGGAGCAACTGGCAGGGGCCATCACCTCCCCGGAGCAGTTGCTGGCGATGCTGCAGCTGAGTCCGGGGCTATTATCACCGGCATTAAAAGCCTGTCAGGAATTTCCACTGAGAGTACCCCATGCCTATATCAACAGAATGGTGGCGGGGAATCCCGACGACCCTTTGCTGAGGCAGGTACTGCCTGTTGGCGAAGAGTGTGAACACATCGAGGGTTATGGCCTGGATCCGCTGGCTGAGCAGTCGCAGAATCCAACCGATGGTGTCATCCATAAATACCATGGCAGGCTGTTGCTGATCGTGGGCGGGGCCTGTGCGGTTAACTGCCGCTTCTGCTTTCGCCGACATTTCCCGTATCAGAATAACCGGCTGGACCGGGACAGCTGGAGCAATGCCATAGAGTACATTCGCTCTGATACCAGCATAAAGGAGGTGATTCTCAGTGGTGGAGACCCCTTGGCCAACAGTGACCGTCGGCTGGAAAAAATTGCTGTCGAGCTGAATGCTATTGATCATGTTGCCACACTGCGCATTCACACCCGATTGCCCGTTGTGATTCCTGACCGGGTAACCGATGAACTGATCAACTGGTTTGCCAAACAGCGCCTGCAGCCTGTGATGGTTATTCATGCCAACCATGCCAACGAGATCGATGACAGTGTTGGTCAAGCCATGTTCCGGCTCAAACAGGCTGGCGTGACACTATTGAACCAGGCCGTGTTGCTCAAGGGAGTTAATGATAGTGCTTCCGTTCTTATTCAACTTGGCGAAGCGTTGTTTAAAGCTGGGGTACTCCCTTACTACCTGCACCTGTTAGACCCGGTACATGGCGCAGCTCATTTTGATATACCGGACGTTAAAGCTACCCGCCTTCTAAAAGAGGTAATGGCTAACTGTCCGGGCTACCTAGTTCCCAGACTGGTTCGGGAAATTCCCGGCAGACCCGGCAAAACATGGATATCCTGACAATTTCAGAAACTGTCCTGAAATAACTTCCACATTTCTGATGTTATCCAGTAAAGAAAAAATCTTTTCCTCATGTGACTCCGTGCCTCCGTGGCAAAAAAGAGCAAGTTATTCAGGGGCAATTCCTTAACAAAAGTCAGGCATTGATCACACCGTTAGATAAAAACGATAAAACTTGCTGAAATACAGGGCTAGACTGGCATATTAGTATAAGTACAATTATCATAAGTAGAGTCCACTACTGGAAAAAACGGGTGGAATGCCACTAATAAACGACGTTATCACCCAGAAACGTGGCATTGTTTCAATAAAAAGATTGATAAAGAACCGTTACTGACAGGATGTCAGTGCCCTGATATTGGGATTAAAGAATGGAATCTTCAGATACTCCTTCACTGGATCTACCCAGCCGTAGCCTTAGCTCTCTTTCATTTTGTCCTGATGGGCCAGAGTCAAACAGCAATAAGCTGGAACAGTGGCTTAATGGACTGTCTCTCACTGATCATCAGCAAAGTGGAGAGCGCCTGGTTAACGCTCTGGATGAACTGGCCAGGCTTGACTGCCCCCCTGATGAGCTATTTGCGCTTGCAGAAGCCATCCGATCACCTTCACTTTCAACAGCAGCCAATAGCTATCAACGACACCTACAGCGATACATTACTTTTGAATCAAGTCAACAGGGCTGGTTTGATCTGTGCAAGCGCCTGTATATGGGGCTGGCAAACGTCTATAAAGCCGTGGTTCAGTGCTGTCTGGATAATAAAGAGCATACCAATATGCTCGCAGCTGCACTGCATCGGGCTATTTCGGAGAGTGCTGCAGCATATTTATTCCATTGTCTGCTTTATCGCCCCGCGCCTGAACGCCTGTGGCTTGAACTGCATACATTATACCAGCTTGCCAGAAGACATAATCATCAGGGCTTCCAACAGGAAGATCCTTATGCACCCAAATCCAGTCCCATGTCGTTGGAAAACCTCTATAAACGAGCCCTGATGCTGTCACGCAGTAATACCGATCAATTATCACCCAGTGAAATCCAACAGGTCTGGGAAATTTTAAGCCTCTGGATCAACCACGGCAAAATCCAGCCCGAGTCTGGCATAAAAACCTATTTTTCAGCACGCCTCAACTGTGACGAAGGCCTTGAATATGCATTACCGGAGCCTGATAAAGTGCATCCGGGCGTGATTGGTCTGAATATCAGAGTACTGACCACACACCTGGCAAAAATAAAAGAAGATCCCAAAGCGGCAAAAGTGTTGCCAACCGAATTGATCCAACATCTCCTATCAAGCTGGGGACCGATCCAAAAGCGATCCAGTCCACGCAGAGTCGCTTCGGACCAATGTGAAACCTGCTTTGGATTTACCGGGCTTCATTATCATCTCTCAGGTAAGCGGAGCTTTGAGGACATTATTGCCATTCATTCTGACGCTGCTGGCAAGAGTAACTTCTCAGAGCAGTCTGATGATGTCTGGTCACAGGCTCATGACGCTGAAATCAGAGATGAAGATAAGCAAAGCAGCCCTTCAGCTGGCGAAATAATTACCTTTAATACTGAAGAGACCCTGGATGATAAGTACCTCTCTGCATTGCAAGCCAAGATCATCAACAGCAGCCACACCGGGTTCTGCCTGAAAATCAACAGCAAGTTACCCAAACAGTTTCATGCCGGTGAACTTATTGGCATCCGTCAAAATAACGAGTCGCCATGGACCCTTTACAGTGTGCGCTGGTTGGGTATTTCAGGGCAGAATGAAGTAACTTTTGGTGTCAATCTTATCACCACATCAATAGAGCCAGTGGCCATATCATTGATACACAAAACTCAGGAAGCAAGCCACTTCCAGAGATCACTGATGTTAACTGACCCCAACGAGGCCTCTCTGATCATACCCAGTCTGTCCGGCAGGGAGGGTGCTAAATTTGAGTTGATTCAAAATGATACTCTGCTGAAAGGTCAACTCATGAGCTGCATTAATACAACACCAACCTGGAGCCAGTACCAATTTAAGCTGTTTGGATAAGAGCTTTCATTATTCCTGATATCGGTAATCAAGTTCCCGGTGCCTGTCACAATTCCGTGGAGGTGCCCTATAATCTCCATACAGAGATCTATTGTGCGGATGGCTGAGGAACGTCTTTGCCGCTATTCCAAAACGGAAGAACTCGATGAGAAAGCCAGGGATGGCGATGTACAGGCAATGATCCGTCAGGCACTGTCACAGGATTCATTCCGTCTGATGTTCCAGCCTGTCATCAACATCACCGGTTCAGAAGAAAAGCAGTATGAAGTCTTCCTGCGCTTTCACACTTAACAGGGTGAGGTGGTTGAAGCCAGCACGTTGCATGGCAGCGGCAGAATCATCAAGCCTGATGCCGCACATTGATCGCTGGGTTCTTCGTCAATGTGTGCGCCAGTTGGCACAGGTCCATAAACAGGGACAAACCGTTCGGTTGCTGATTCACCTGAGTCACCTGTCCATCCAGGGAACCGAGTTAGCCCAATATCTTTCCGGCCTGTTGAAAGCAACAGAGCTGCCGCCCGACAGTATTGTACTGCAATTGCCAGAGTCCATAGTGCTACAACAGCTGAAACGTATTGTGGATTTTTCTGAAGCTATTCACAATATTGGCTGCCAGCTTGCCATTACCCGATTTCAGGGTGACTCACGTTCCATGAAGATGCTGAAGCATCTTGATATCCAGTTTGTTCGCCTGGACGGCAGCTTCACCAGCAGGTTGGAAGAAAACAGTGATGAGGACATCATCAAAATGCTGGATATCCTCAAAGAACATAATATTCGCAGTATTGTGCCAAAGGTAGAAAGTACCCAGACACTGGCTCACTTATGGCGGATGGGCGTTGATTATGCACAGGGGTATTATATTCAGGGGCCAATAGAAACGATGGACTTTGACTTTGTCTGAAAGAAATAATTAACGGCAGACAGGGCGTGTAACAGCTCTGTCTGGTTTAAGCGGGCAATTTCTGACCATTCTTCTATATTTATCTTTCGAATAAGAATGCTAAGGATTTTATTCGTTATGATTCTTCGCTCTCACAAACGACCTCATACAGGCGCAGAGGCCTTTTTTTCTGCGCATTCTTTATCCGATGTGTCCATCAAGGGGAAAAAGATAAGAAAGAATAATAACCAGGACAAACCTGGTAAGACTTGCTTATCCACAATGGATAACCCAATCACTAAAGTGACTCCATCAGGGAATAAACAGAGAACTATTTCGTTAAGACCATCGACGGCCAAGTTACTCCAGTCCCCCCCCCAGGTGACCAACAGAAAAGAAACCAATCCCATAATTCAGAACAAAGAACAGCCTGTTTGTTATAAATGCCAGAAAATTAGTGCGCCTAATATTCGTGGTTCTCAGGAAACGATCATGACCGGTTATATTGACCCGGCATTAATCGAAGGCATTAATCGTGAAATAGAGGCAATGGGCTTCCCACACCACAAAAAAATAACTCGACAAGGGAATGCTACAGTCAATCTCCTTCCCAGATGGGAATCCTATCTGGCAAAACAACCGAGTTCACAAGCCACGTATATGTGTCACGGTGATGCCGGGCTTATACGCTCATGGGAAATCCCAATGCCAGCAGAAGAACCGGACCGGGAAATATTGGCTGCCAGCCATGAAACCATTATTACTCTGGTGAATGATCTTCACACCCACAACCCTGACATTAAACACTATTTTGGCCAGAATGCCCTGCGCCTGACTTCTATCAATTTTTATTATCACCAATCTGAAAACCCTGAAAATAACTCCCTGCCACAATCGAATCACTGTCTTGGCTGGCATGTGGATAAGGGCAAGGTAGGCCAGCTGGTGGCTTGTATCAATCTGGCAGGTAAACGAACGTTAACAATACGACACAATGATAAGCTGGTAACCATTGAATCTAATGAACCCGGCCATTTCTACTTAATGGATGCAACCCAGTTCGAGCACGCCGTACAATTAATCGACGCTGACAATAGTATGGCACTTATTCTCAGATCACCTTATCCGGAGCTTCCCCAGGGCTCTGCTACCTCTGATTTCTTTGCCAATACCGATATATTTCTACCCACTGCAAAATCAATTATCAGAGCTTAAGCAATAAGCCTTTATCAGGAATATCTTGTTCATCATGGGTCACCATAAGAGCAGGAATACTTCGGCTCTGAATCTGTTGAAAGACGAAGTGCCGAAAGCTGCTTCTCAGAGATGCCTCCAACTTGGAAAAAGGCTCATCCAGCAGCAGGGCTTTGGGTTCGGATAACAAAGTTCGCATCAGGCTGATTCTTGCTTTTATGAATGGATTCAGCTCAAAAAAGCCTGACATCCCGCAGTCAGCCAGCGCCTGCTCGACGCTTTCCCGGCGCTGGGATTTCCGGTAGTGTACAGGTAACGCAAAGGCCAGATTCTCCCCCACCGTCATATGGGGAAACAACAAATGATCCTGAAACTGCAGGCCTACCTGTCGTTTATAGGGAGGCAGGTTATTGAGCACTACCCCGTCTAAAGTCACTTGTCCTGAGAAACCAAAACTGTTTGGCAACGTCCCGCAAATCAGATTTAACAAACTGCTTTTGCCGCAACCCCCGGGTACCAGTACCGAAAGCACTTCACCAGCGTCCACACAACAGCAGATTTTATCCAAAAGCTTCTGGCCATTCAGCGTGATATCATTTTGATCAAGAATCAGGCTCAAGAGTTGAGTCTCCTGGCAAAACGTCCACTTCTAATTGTCCAATAGCTCAGGAAAAAAGCCATAGCATAAGCAATTGTCGGAGGGTTTGCAGGCCCAATAACCAGTGCCACATCCACCACAGAGATTGCGAACGCCAATACGTTATACACTGGCAAACGAATCATCGGATAAAGGCGCGGCCATATCAGCTTAAGCCAGATAACACCTGGCTGATATCCCAGGCTGCCTCCCAATTTCAGCGTATCAGCGACAGGTAACTGCACGACAGACGCAGCCATCATAAACATCAAAAAAGGTGTTTCTTTAATAATCAGAATAAGTATCAGACTTATGCCGTATTGGTCCTGAATGGTCTACCAGTCAGGGGGGAAACTCCACCCGGCAAAAACAGCAATAAGCCGGACCAGCAAACCACTGGGCATCAACACAAACATGACCCCAAAAGCCAGTGCCACATGGGGCACAGCCATCAAGGGTGCCAACCACCGCTGAACCTTATGCCAAAGGGGCGTTCCCCAGGTGCAACAGATGACACCAAAAGCAAGGAACAGGGATAGCAGAGTGGATGAAACAGAGGTCCAGAGACTGAGCAACAGCATCTCGATAAGCGCAGGTGTTTCCAGCAGCATTTGCCAGGCAGAGAGGCTAAATGTGTCAAACCCCAAAATCGGCATATACCCAAAGGCAGGCAGCATAATACTGCCCAACCCGGCCAGGACCGGAAATAAAAACAGCGCCACCAACCCTAAAGCCAGCAACCATGAAACAGACCTGACAGATACTTGCTTTTCACACTTTATCAACAAACTCACTGGCGATGACTTGCCTTCCAGGCATCCTCAAGTTCAGCGACCCAGGAGCTATGAGGCTCCGGAAGCACTTTACCTAACGCTTCAGGAGACAGGGTTGCCGGTCCCAGGGGCAAACTCGAAAAGCGTTTGCGTTCAATACCCTTTAACTGGCTCATGCTGAGCACCGTAGGGTCTCCCCACACATACGGGTTAGCTTTGTGTGCCTGGGCCTCCGGTGATAGCAGAAAATTAATGACGACCTGTGCTGCCACTGTTGAATCACTGTTAAAAGGAATCGCCAGAAAATGGGTGTTTCCCAGTGTACCCACATCATGAACATAGGTTCTCACCGTTTCTGGCAACTCTCCACTGGCAATAGCAGAGCTGGCATAGGCTGGATTAAAGGTCATTGAGAGTAAAATTTCACCGTCATCCAGCATGGGTGTCAGCGCCAGATTATTGGCTGGAAACGTCTCGCCCTCTCGCCACAATAACGGGTGAAGTTCATCAAGATATCACCATAAAGGGGAGGTTACCGCATCGAAATCCGCCTCAGAAACGGGCTTTAACAGCACAACGGGTTTTGGTGTCAACTCACTCAACAATTGCTTCAGAAACGTCGTACCCACAAAATCGGGCGGCAAGGGGGACGTCACACGCCCTTTATGCTTTCTGACAAACTCAAGAAGTTCTGAGGCATTGGCTGGCGGGACTGTTTCTTTTCGGGAAAACGTATCGGTATCATAAATAAACACCAGTTGCGCCATACCCCAGGGCGCTTCAAGGCCATCAACAGGCTCCCCAAAGTCGAGCACCGTGGAGGGGTTCTCTTGCGGGTCCACTCCCTTGAACGAGGGTAAGTCCCGGACAAAAGGGCCAAACAACAGCCCGTTTTGCTTCATGGAACGGAAGTTTTCACCATTAATCCATACCAGATCAATGGTGCCATTACTGTTTCGTCCGGCTGTTTTTTCCGTAAGTACACGACTAACGACGTTTTACGTATCACTGACTTTGACATGTTTTAGTGCAATACCGTAGCGCTTGTCTACCTGATCGGTAGCCCAGTCAATATAATCATTGATCTGTTCACTCCCCCCCAGGCATTGAAATAAACCGTCTGCCCTTTCGATTGCTCAACTATTTTCTGGGGCGTAGCTTCGGGCATCTTTTTTGCCTCGGTAGCACTGGCAATGCTGATAAAAGCGACGGTAGCCATGACCAAAGCGGTTGTGGCTTGCTCCATGTCCTTAGGGTGTTCATATTACTTTTCATATCAAAAGCCAGACTCTGTCGTTAATTGGCAATAATGGTTACCGTCTTCATCGATGGCCAGCGTCACAACCATTGGACGACAGCACACCTGACAATCTTCAGTGTAAAGCAATGATTCATCCGTTTCCGTAAAACCCGCATCCAACAGCAATTCGATTGGCTCTCCACAATACGGGCAATGATCCTGCCAGCTTATCCACTCATCCATCGCGAACACCTTTTCTCAGTCAGGGGGTATTAAGGAACTGTCCTGAATTAACTTCCAGATTTCCGATACTATCCAGTCAAGAAATAACTTTGCCACAGAGACACGGAATCACGGAGGAATAGATTTTTTCTGTTCTCGGTACCTCCGTGGCAAAAAAGGAAGTTATTCAGGGACAATTACCAAGCGACTCCAGATCTTTCTGACTAAAGCCCAACAGATAAAGGATACTGTCCAGCCCCAAGGTTGAAATTGACTGCCGCGCAGTTTGCTTCACCATCGGCTTGGCCCGAAAGGCAATTCCCAGCCCGGCCACACTGAGCATTGGCAGATCATTGGCACCATCACCCACAGCAATAACCTGATTCAGGGAAATGCCCTCTTCAGCCGCAATCTGCTTCAGTAATGTGGCTTTTCGTTCACCATTAACAATGTCGCCTTTCACCTGGCCGGTAACCTTGCCACCCACCAGGTCCAGTTCATTGGCGTGGATATGGTCTATGCCCAGTTTTTCCTGAAGATATCGGGCAAAATAGGTAAACCCACCCGATAAAATAGCCGTACGATAACCCAGTAAACGGAGGGTACGAATCAACGTTTCTGCACCTTCGGTTAACGGCAGATGTCTGGCAATACCGGCCAGCACAGACTCATCCAGCCCCTTTAGCATCGCCAGACGTTCACGAAAGCTGTCATTAAAATCCAGCTCACCCTGCATGGCTCTTTCAGTGATCTTTGCTACCTGATCACCCACACCTGCGGCCTCCGCAAGCAGGTCGATAACTTCCGCCTCAATCAGGGTGGAGTCCATATCAAAGACAACCAGCCGACAGTTACGCCGATAAACACTGTCTTCCTGAAATGCTACATCAGCATCCAAGTCAGCGGTAAGATTGAGAAAGTCAGCCCTTAGCTTTTCCTGATCAGGAGCCGTACCCCAGACCGAAAACTCCAGGCATGATGAACGATGGCTGTCTTTTTTATCCGTCTTTTTATCATTGCGCAGCGATCGCCGACCGGAAAGGCGGGAAATATGGTCAATATTCAGTCCATGAGCGGCCGTAATACCAGACACCCTGGCGATTTGCTCCGCTGTGACATTACGGGATAACAGCGTCAATATATAACGATTCCTGCCTTGTTCAGAGACCCAGTGCTCGTATTCATCTTCGACTACCGGTTGATAACTGAACTGCAAATCACTTTCATGGAAATGGAAAAGAAGATCTTTCAGTATTCTATTGGCAAGAGCAGAATCACCGCCTGAAGCCTGGTCTGGAAGACGAACAAGAATTCCCCAGGCCAGGGCATCGTGAATCACCGACTGACCAATATCCAGAATTTCCAGACCGTAGTCGGCCATAATAGAGGTGATGGATGAGGTGAGTCCCGGCTGGTCCCGGCCAGTCACATTAATCTGTATTATATCGCTCACTTGCTTCTGCACGTGCGTAATTGTTTTCATAATCACTAATTTATTGATAAATAAGTTATTTTTTAGCCATCAAAATGTGTACTTTTGTTCATATTGTCGCTGATGTTTTTATCGAGTGGGGACAAAATTGGGGACAGGAATAATGACACCAGGTAACCATTTCTGCTACACATACTGAAAGAAAAAACAAAATAAATCGGACGTAACAACATGAAGACCTCATAAAAGAACTCACTGCAAAGAGTTCTTAACGGCAGCGCTTTCAAACTCCAAAAAACAGGCAGACGACAATCTGTTTATAAGAATATCAGGTTCCGGTTCCGTTACCTAAATGATAGTACCTGAATGAGAACCCTGAGAAGCCTTCATTTTCAAGGAGCTAAGCAGATAGTTGCTCTGCAAGACCTGAACTACCTGAACTCGGCTTTTCTCAACCAAAAAAACTCTGTTGCAAATTGTGTATTCAAAAAAAATCCGTTCATAATTCTTGTTTTAAGGAATTTTCTCTGTTGCTTGTTGTCCTAACTGCAGTCTTAAATCCTAAAGTAGGCAAAAGTGATGGATAGTGTTATGAATAGTGTCGGTGGCAACGCAGCAGATTTCTCCTTTTGTCATATCTGTAAGGATGACGACGGGCATAACAGAGGACAACTTGACGGGCGTTCACTGGTCAAAACCTCCTGCAACCCGGAATGCACCACCAAAAAGATTGACGATGAACAGCAGAAGTTAACAAGTCTTGACCAACGCGAATGTGATCACCATGGTGAGATACCTCTGCTCATTGCTGACCGGCAGCGCCACACCGATTACTTGCAAATGCTGACCGAGGCCGGGGGGGATATCAGTAACGTAATGACCACCGCTGCCCAAGAGGGCAAAGCAGAGTCTGAAATCTCGCTTCCTCGCTGTTTTGCTCAGCCGAATACTGACACGCCTGATGACACATCAAGTGCAGCAGCATGTTTTGAGGGTAAGTCTGTTTCAAATAAGTATCTCTCCGAGACGCTTGTCACAACGGCAGGGATCGATGAGGAGGCCGCTCCTGAATCATCCTTGATGACCCGGATGATGAATACGCTATCCAGGTTGTCTATTATCACCAGCCCCAGTCATGAAAAAACTCAATCATTGCAAGAGCGGGAAGCCACCACGCTTGCACAACTCGAAGCGATCATGACCGGGGAAGCTTTTAAAGACTTTCAAGAAAAAAGAGGCAAAACAACGAGCAAAGGATTTCCTGAAACGTTTTTTGGCATGTGGTATAACCAGAACAAATCCAACCCTGATCTACAGCAAATCCTGACCGAACAAAAAGATACCGATGCCGTGAAGGCATTAAAGAGCCAGATCGTTCAATATGAAATGGGGGCACTGGAGCAGCTGAAAAGCATGCAGGATCGGCGCAGAACGGGCTCCCATAACGAGAATATTCCCCAGTGCCTCAAACTGAAAGCAAAAGATCTGTTTGACAAACATAATAACTACCTGATCCCAAATCCTAAATTGGAGGTTAATGATGATGAAATAGAAGAGGTTTTAGGGTGGTATTGCCAGGGAATGGAAGTACGACAAGTATTGGGGTATCATGTACGCTGCAACACAACCTTGGAAAACACTTACTACTCGGAAACAGAAATCGCCCGTAAACTGGGAAAATTCGTGGCTGTACGAGAGCAGCGGGCAGTGGATGCACTGAAAAAACTGATGCCCGACGAAGCCTTTAAGGTATTCCAGGCATTTATGGAAGAAAAATCGACAATAGAACTGAAAATCAAATCCGGTAATCCTCTGGTAGACTGGTATAATTCATGCGCAGACAATGACTCTGAATTCCTAAAGCCGTGGTGGAACGATTTTTTGAAGACAAAAGCCTGGGAAACGTATCGCACTTTTTTAGCTAAGTATGAAAACCATGCTAAACAAAAATTCAAAGAAATCATGGGAGAAGATGTTTATAGTGCCTGCTATCTTCAGCTGCCTCATTTGCTTCCCCGGGATCTATCGGCCAAAAACAATAATGCACCAATTGATTACCATCCTCGTGAATCATCCTTTTTCAACAATAGTCTGGAAGTAGTAAAAAGCTGGATTAAGAGTCTCTCTGATGACCAATTGCAGCAACTGTCCAAGGGCGAGGCCAGGAACTCCTATAACATGGATTGGCTAAAGATCGTCACGCGGTTATTTGGCGAAGAGTGCTACCGCAGAGTCGTCGTGGATGTCCCCGCTCCGGTGGACAGTTCAGGGTGACTTCCATCCCTGGCCTGCCTTCTAAAGTGAGCAATAATAAAATAGCGGAACTTTAGTGTTAAAAGCCAGGGAGTGGCCGCCCTGTATACTGAAACTCTGGTCAGATCCTCGATTTTTAACAAATTTTATCGTTTATCGTGCCAAACTCTCATGAAAGACAACGCCGGTCATGAGAATTTGTCATCTGATTTTTCCCGGTCACTCCGCACGATGAAAATGCCACACGGTCATAGTAAAGGGTGGTTCGTGCCTGACTCGGGGATTTTCACGGCAAAATTGAGCTAAACAGATAGCTGCTCTGCAAGACCTGAATACTTGGGAGGCTTTTCTCAACCAAGGATCTTCTGTTTGTAATTCATGTTTACTAATTAAACGACTAAAACTATCTATTCAAAAACGCCTCGTCCAAAGTTCTGTTTCATCGAATTTTCTCTGCTGATTGTTGCCCTACCCACAGTCTTGAGTCATAAAGTAGGCTAAAGTGATGGATGGCGTCAGGGGCAACGCGGCAGACTTATTCTTTAATTGTTCTATCTGTATGGGGGATGACGGGTATATCGGACAAGTTGGTGGGCGTTCGCTGGTCAAAACCTCTTGCCCTGCATCCGATGTTTTTCACCTGAAATGCATTACCGAATGGCTTGACAGTGAACAAGAGTCGGTAAGAAGTCTTAACCAACGCCAATGTGCATGCAGGCAACCGGCACTGCCATTGATCATTGATTCGTATGAACGGTATGAAACCACTTGACGACGAATCACCTTATTGTGAAACCATGATGTTTAATGCCTGCCGTACCGGAGATCTGGAAACACTAAAAATGCTGCTGCGACAAGACGAGACTTTGGCAAATCGGACTTACCATTCGGTGCTAACCGGTCATCCTGAATACCCGTTAGCTGTCGCCATAAAGAACGAACATACTGATTTAGTCCGGTTCCTGATCGGCTGCGGTGCCGATGTCAATGCCGCCGATCAGGATGGTGAGACATCCCTGCACATTGCTGACCGGCTGCACCGCACCGAGGACTTCCAAATGCTGATCAGGGCTGGGGCGAATATCAATAACGTACTGCGCACCGCCGTGCTGGAAGGCAATGCTGCACTCCTTAGATACCTGATCAGCAATCAACCCAGCCAACTTGCCCTTAATAACGCCCTGCGCGAAGCCGCCGAACGGGGGCAAACGCAGTGCCTTAAACCCCTGATGACAGCGGGAGCTAACGATCTTAACGGTGCCCTGTGCGCTGCCGCCGAGCGAGGGCATACGGAGTGCCTTGAAATTCTGATCACAGAGGAAGCGAACGACCTTAACGGTGCATTGTACATTGCTGTTCTGACGGAAAACATCAAGGGCCGGGGCGTTCTGCTCCAACAAGGAGCAAATGTTACTACCGTAGTGCACACTGCTACCAGAGAAGGTTCTTGGTAATTTTTCAATCACCTGAACGGCCCGAGATACATCAATAAACCCCGATGGGGAAGGTCAAACGCCGCTGCATATCACCGCTGCCAACGGGCATAGCAGATGCCTGGAAAAGCTGCTTGAAACCGAGGGAGTGAATGTTAATGCTGCCAATAAAACAGGCGAAACAGCTGTGCACCTGGCCGTTTATAACGGCCACGTCGGATGCCTGAATCAGCTGATTAAAAAGGGGGCGAATTTGGATGCCACCAATAAGTACGGCGAAACAGCCTTGCATCTTGATTGTCTAAAACCTCCACCTCATACTGCGCCAAACTCAGCGCGATGCCTTTGCCCCCTGTCTGAATAAATACCTTTTCCCCAATACTCACAGACTCCCCTTTACCGTAATAACGACCATCATCGTTCAAAACCTCTTAACCGAAATCCTACTTTTTCCACCTGAAATGCATCACCCATGTCGAAAATTTTCACAGAGGCATCGCCAGGGAAATAGGTTTTGTCTGGTATCATCCTGCCATTGCGACAAGTATGGAGCACCTTGTCTCCACTTGTTTTTTAGCCTGGCTCTTCCCCGGGAAGGCTGTCAGAATTTACTCATGGACAGTAACAGCTATTGATAATTCATCTCGATCATTGGCCTTCCTCTCAGGAGCTTAACTTTTGAACAAGCGTATTTTCACGCCAGATATTTTTACGTGGTTCACATCCCGCTTTTCCATCCGTACGCAGTTAATGGTCATCTTTTGTCTACTGATGGCCACCCTGACAATTGGGATGTCGCTGGTCATCAGCAATGAGATTGACTCATCAAGCCAGCACCAGGCTGACAGTATCGGTCAATTATTGAGTGAACAGACGGCCAGTGCCGCGACAGATATGCTGGTCACCGGAGACAGGCTTAGCCTTAATGTTCTGCTCAGTCAGCTGGTGCAGAACCCTTATGTTGCTGAAGCCAGTATCTACAGCATCGATAACCAGAGAATTGCCAAAGCCATTGCCAAAACGGCGGATGAAGGCATCAGACATCCGGTTTATTCATCGCCCATTCATTACCAGGATGTCATTGCCGGTTACGCGCGCTTATCACTCAACGAAGATCTGCTAAGCCAGAAACCCAAAGAAGCCCTGCTCGTGATTATTGCTATTAGCTTGATACTACTGCTGGCCGGGCTGATTTTTCTGCAACTCTATGCCTCCAGCCTGGCGACCCAGCTACGACTTATTGAACGACAGCTACGTTCCATTCTGCCCACAGGGAACCCAATCCCGCCAATGACTGGAGAAATCACCAGACTTTCTGCCTTTGCCGAGCAGCAGTTGCTTGAAAAGAACATGGCGGGGCCAGAAGAGAACGTCGAAGAGCAGCAGGAAACGGCGATGATTGCCGTGATCAAAGTCAAAAACCTGGGCAGACTTCAGCAATTGCTGGCCCCCAGAGACTTGCAGGATATTCTCCGCACTCACAGCCAGATCATCAGTGAAGCCGCGGATTATTATGATGGCGAGGTAACCTACACGCCAGAAGGGAATGCCTATCTGCGGTTTTCCAGCAAAGAGAGCCCAACATTTACCTCAGATGCATTATTCTGCTGCCTGATGATCGAAGCACTGGTTGAAAAAGCCGGAGCAATCAATATTGCCAAAACACATATTGGTATTGGCCTCAGCGTCAGTGATCAACAGGCAGAGTTCCCGGAAGAGCAACACCCGGCTCTGGGGGACAGTGCTGCCAGCCAGGCACTGACCCTGGCTAACCTGCCAGAGATGGATGGTATTTATATGCGCCGGTCAGAAGCCAGCTGGCTTCCCTCAGACCTTCCGGATTTTGCCGCCCTGGACAGTGAAGTCATCAACATCAAAGGTATCAAAAACGAGCAGGCCAATGAGCTGAGAGGCCAGATTTTTGAGATGTTATCCATTCTGGACTTGGGCAAATAATAACCAGTAGATTATCTAAACCCTCTTGGCTGTCTGGAGTTGCAACACAAGATTACGCACCAGACACTCAGCACAAACAATGGGGATTGAGCAAATGCTATTGGTAAAACCGGGATTGCCAATATTTTGAGGCAAGATTGATTCTCACCTGCTACGATTATCAGACGCGGGGATGTGATTGCCTGAAAAAATGAATTATGAATTATGAATTATGAATTCTGTGACTGATTTAGGGTCTGTTCAATCAGCTTCTGTTTCGAAAGAAAATTTACTGAGTTCGGAACCCAAAAATGAAATAGCCCGCTGTTATGGCAGGGGAGTTTCTATGTTGCCGTCTGTTCGCACTTTTTGTTGTAAAAGAGAGCCAATCCCTACTCATATTGACAGCCCTGTATACAAGCCAACAACCGTCGCAATAATCACCTCTCAACCTCAACGTTCTAAAGACAACAGTTGGTTTTAAGTCTAAGCTCTCCCGGGAGGCATTAAGCAATCCGGATCAAATTCAAATCCTCATTTCAATCCCCCGGGCAGCCATGTACTGCTTGGCTTCAGAAATAGAGTATTGCCCGAAATGGAAAATACTGGCGGCCAGTACCGCATCCGCTTTACCTTCTTTGATCCCTTCCACCAGGTGATCCAGATTTCCAGCGCCGCCGGATGCAATGACCGGAATACACACTGACTCCGAGATAGCCCTGGTGACGCCCAGGTCGTAGCCATTTTTGACACCGTCCTGATCCATACTGGTTAGCAGTATTTCACCGGCTCCGAGGTTTTCCATTTTCAGCACCCACTGGACAGCATCAAGGCCGGTAGGCTTTCGCCCTCCATGGGTAAATATCTCCCAGCGATCTGGCTCACCGGGCTGGCTCACTTTTTTGGCGTCAATAGCCACAACAATACATTGCGAGCCAAAACGGTCAGCAGCTTCCTGAACAAATTCAGGATTGAAAACCGCTGCGGTGTTGATGCTGACTTTATCCGCACCCGCATTAAGCATGGTGCGGATATCTTCCACTTTGCGAATACCACCGCCAACAGTCAGCGGGATAAATACTTCACTGGCCATACGTTCAACCGTATGCACCGTTGTCTCCCGCTCCTCATGACTGGCGGTAATATCGAGAAAGGTTATCTCATCAGCTCCCGCTTCGTTATAACGACGGGCAACTTCCACCGGGTCACCAGCATCCCGAATGTCGACAAACTGAACGCCTTTAACCACCCGCCCATTTTCGACATCGAGACAGGGAATTATTCTTTTAGCCAGCCCCATGACTTCAACCTTTCCAAACGCTTGTTAATTGACCAGGCGCAGCGACATTGGGTAGCGGTAAAAATCACCACTACCCGCCTTCATGGCTGCTCTGACCATGAACACCAGAACCACTATGATGATCACTGGCAACAGTGGCAATAATAGAAATCCTACCAGCATGAACTTGAGGATAACCCAGAGAGTAGCCAGCAGTGTGATGGTGATCTGAAAGTTCAGGGACTCTCTGCCATGGTGCTCAATATAGAGTGACTTGTCCCGCTTCATCAGCCAGATCACCAGCGGTATGGCAATATTCAACCCCGGAACCATAAAACCCAACAAGGGCAGAAGATGCGCCAGCACGGCCATATTTTTATCGTCCCGTTTAATATCGGGCCTGTTCATGGGGGGAATACCATAATCATTCATCGTAGTAGCTTTGAGCCTCGGACAGACTGAGTGTCCCTTCGTAAATAGCACGACCGGTAATCGCACCGGCAATCCCTTCCCCGGCAACCGCTTTGAGAGCACGTATATCATCCATGTTGGTGATACCACCGGAAGCAATCACAGGAATCGCCATGCTGTTGGCCAATTGCCGGGTTGCTGCAACATTGACCCCCTGCATCATGCCATCCCGGGCAATATCGGTATAGATGATGGCCGAGACACCATCCTGCTCAAACTGACGTGCAAGGGCAACAGCCCGGGTGTCGGTGACTTTTGCCCAACCATCCGTAGCAACCCAACCATCACGGGCATCAATACCCACGATCACATGGCTGGGAAACTTCTGGCAGGCTTCCCTGACAAAATCGGGGTCGGTTACCGCTTTAGTACCAATAATCACCCAGGAAACACCAGAATCCAGATAGGCTTCTATTGTCGCCAGATCACGAATGCCCCCACCAATCTGCACGGGCAAATCAGGGTATTTTGCGGTAATACCGCGAACCGCATCAGCATTCAGAGGCTTGCCGACAAACGCCCCATTCAGGTCGACCAGGTGAAGTCGGCGACAACCGGCATCAACCCACCGGCTGGCCATGGCAACCGGGTCATCACCAAAGACCGTGGCATCATCCATTGCCCCCTGACGCAGTCGGACACAGGCACCATCTTTCAAATCGATTGCAGGAATGATTAACATCGTTTTGGCTTCCAGTTCAGGGCTTCCATGTTAAAAAGTTTTCGAGCAGTTGCAGTCCATTGGCGGCACTTTTTTCAGGGTGGAACTGCACAGCAACCATATTCTCATGGGCGAGGGCGACATCGAAACCCAGACCGTAGTCACTTTTACCCACCACCATCGCTGCACTGGCAAGACGGGCATAGTAGCTGTGTACGAAATAGAACCGGGCATTGTCGTCAACCCCATGCCAGAGAGGATGGGATGGCTCAACCTGCCTGACCGGGCTCCAGCCCATATGGGGGACTTTTAATCGAGAGCCTTGACTATCCCGAAGGTCTTTTCCAAAGAACTTTACCTCACCTGACAACAGGCCAAGGCATTCAACCCCACCATTCTCCTCACTATGATCGAGCAGAACCTGCATACCAACACAAATACCCAGCAAGGGCCGGGTGGCTACCACTTCCCGAACCACTTCATCAACGCCATGGCGCCGTATTTCCGCCATACAGTCACGGATTGCCCCAACGCCGGGAAGTACCGCCTTATCGGCAGCCAGTATCTGCCCGGGATCGGAGGTAACAATGATTCGGGTATTCGCCTCTGCAACATGTTCCAGTGCTTTACTGACGGAGTGAAGGTTGCCCATCCCATAATCAATAACAGCGGCCGTCTTCATGGTTACAACGATCCTTTTGTAGAAGGCATCTGACCCGCCATGCGCGGATCCGGGGCGACTGCCATACGTAAGGCACGGCCAAAGGCTTTAAAGACGGTTTCTATTTGATGATGGGCGTTGCGTCCCCGCAGGTTATCAATATGCAGGGTAACACCGGCGTGATTAACGAAGCCCTGGAAGAATTCATAGAACAGGTCAACGTCAAAGCGACCGATCATTGCGCGGGTAAATTCAACATTAAACTCCAGACCGGGTCGCCCGGAGAAATCGATAACGACTCTGGACAGCGCCTCATCCAGGGGCACATAAGCATGCCCATAACGATACAGCCCTTTTTTATCACCAATAGCCCTGGCAAAGGCCTGCCCCAGGGTAATGCCAATATCCTCAACTGTATGGTGATCATCGATGTCATTATCACCAACAGCCTTAATATCAAGATCAATAAGGCCATGGCGGGCAATCTGATCCATCATATGGTCAAGAAAAGGCACCCCTGTATCAAACGAGGCCTTACCAGTACCATCCAGATTGATGGCCACACGAATCTGGGTTTCCAGAGTGTTTCTTTCAACACTCACCTTGCGCTCAGCCATGAACTTCTCCGGTTGGATTGTCATCTATTCTGTTTGCCGGGATATTATGGTGAGCATTATATAGAGACTGCTAACTGCCCGCTAGGAGGCTGTAAGAGGATATTCCTTATTGGGACCTAACCTGTTCATAAAGGTGACCTTCCAGATTTCCCAGAAGCTTATCCACCTGCTGCCTCTGGATTTGAGCCGGTTTTATTTTCAACGGGTGTAAACGGTCATTCACCCAATGTGATGACCAGTTCCAGGTCGTAGTCACACACTCACGGGCAAAGAATTTAAGACCAAACCGATCCGCCTGTTCAAGACACCCCGTGAGAAACTCATCCACATCGGACATCAGGATCGGATAGCTACCTGCGGGTTTGCTGCTGTATTTATTCTGCGTCTGATAGAGCCAGAACTGGCTATTTTTCGGGACTTCCCCGTTATTCATGGACGTTAATTGCCCTGGGTTTACCAGTACACGGCATGTCAGTTGCTGCTGGCGATCTATCGACTTAATCTTATTGGTTGGCATGGCAATCAACACACCATTAAATCGTCCGCCAACCAGTGGTATAACCCCCAGCTCGGTAACCTTTACAGTGTTATCCTGGCGGGTTCTGGTGTGCCACCCTCTTCTGAATCCATCAACCCATACCGGAACTTCAGGCTTAAACCCGATATTGGTTGATTTCCTGGCCTGTTCATAAAGCAGGCTACCATAACCGACGATGTACTGAGATTTTGCCTTATCAAACGCAGGGAAGCACTCATTGGCCATGCTAACGACAGGTGCTATGCATAAAATATTAAGTAACCCTATCATCCAAATTATATTGCCAGGTAATTTAAAAGCAGGGTAATTCACTTTCGACATTTTTTTTCCTCAACAACCTTTCACTAAATCTGAGGAGACCACCAACCTTTCTTTACACTATTAAAGACTGGTTTTTTAGATAATTTAATAATCAAAAAATGGATAAGCTCGCTTTTTTCAGACTCAAAAAGTACCAAAAAGTTAATACCCTTTGTTTTCCCGAAAAAAACAACTCTGCCGTTAACATAATAGCTCTCTTTATAAGAATCGAAATATTCACAAAAAAAATATTTAATAAAAAATTAATTTTTATAAGGGTTGATTTTGTTTACTAGTCAGGTATTGTTGAATTGAACAAAGAAGGATCTGATACCATGTCCGGTCGATTGTTGTTTAAGGAAAAACAACTCAGGCTTTGTGTCGTGGCCGCTCTGACGTCAATTGCTGCACCTGTTGCAGAGAGTCTCGTATTGCCGCCAAAGCCTCTGGCTTCGAATATTTCCTGGAACTGCCAGTCAGGCATAAATAATGACTGGCTATGCAACGGCATAAGCAGACAAGTTTATAAAACCGAATCTGCTCCACAGCATGCCGGATACTCCAGGCAGAAGCAGCCTGATGAACAACAGCTTTATGCTGAATCCCATAATTCATTATCCATTGAAGCTCGAAACTCAGAATCATTAGTAAGCATTCTGGACGCTCCGAGAGATCATTACGTGCTTCAATGGATGGCAGCAAAAGAGCGTGAACAGCTGGAGGCGCTAAAGCAGCGCTACCCGGTATTAAAAGACGCGACCATTGCTGAATACAAAAGATCAGGCACCGTCTGGTATGTGCTTCTGGATGGCCCATACCCAAGCCATATTGCCGCCATGGCGGAACTGGACTCACCGCCCAGATCCCATATGGCCAGAGAGCTTTATCCCTGGACAAGATCGCTGGCCAGTATTCATAAACTGGATATTATCAGACCAAAATACCCGGTAGAACAGCTGGCGGAAAGCTATCAGCCAGAATATCCTCCAGAGCTGTCCATGCGCGACAGCAATAATGCGCCTATTAACTACGATATTTCCTATAGTACGGAGAGTGCGGAGCAAGACCGCCAACGTTCACAATATCAACGGCAACCCCATTATAATCAGCAATCACAATCGGAAACACCGGTGATCCGTCGTAATAATGGCTACCCATCGGCTCAGGCAGCTTATGATAAAAGCCAACCTTCTGAAATGAATACTGTGTCTTATGGCAGTGAGTTCGATGGCAAAGCATACTCTGGCTTATCCAGTGATCAAAACTATCGGATTCTGCCAGAGCAAGCTAACCCTCAGGAAATGTATGTCAGTATCTCACCGGCCTATCGCAGTAGAATTCCTCAACAACCTACTCAGGGAAGTAGTGTCGACTATAACACTCCGAACATGCCTGTTTCACCGGCTCCTGAATACAGGAAACCCCAAGGTTATGAAGAGCCGGAACCATCCCGGACTTCAATGAATGTGCTGACTGCCAATCCGAAGAGTTATACGATTGAATGGATGAATGCCAGTAGAAAAGCATCGCTTGAAAGAGCAAGGCTTCGTTACAGCGAATTGAAAAATACCCAGATCATCCATTACCAGAGAAACAGCAGGAATCGCTATGCCCTGGTTAGTATGCTTTTTGTGAATCGTTCAGAGGCTCTGGACGCTCTGCTCACTCCCTCACTATCAAGAGTGTCAGCACGTTTCTCGCCAAAAGTCAGACAGGTTGGTTATTTGCAGTCCCTGGTCGGTTCAATCCCGCAGGCTACCCATGCGTGGGCCAATCCCGGGATAGAACCCTCTATTGATAAACGTCAATGGATTAGCCAGGATGACCCCGGTGATAAGACCTATATTGTCCATCGTGAAGATCTTAACCGACAGCCAGTGAAGGCAAGGTTAATGAGCTCAAACGACATCGGTACACCGGCAATACATCGACAAACGGTTGTTCATACGATGCCCAACAGAGATCAACCTCTCCAACCGGGTTCTCAGCAGGACAACAACTATAATCACTATGAACAGCCGGACAATCACAAACATGTGAATGCACTGCTGAACAGCCCTGACGACAGTTATACCATTCAGTGGTTCGCAGCCAGTAACCGGCAGACAATTGACAAGTTGAAACAGCGTTTCCCGGAGCTGGCTTCAGCGATCACTGTTCATGTTCAACGCAACCAGAAGGACTGGTATGTTCTGGTTCAAGGACAATACAGAAACAGTCAGGAAGCCATCAGGGCGCTGAAGTCCCCGGCAATGAAGAACATCGCCCTGATACTTCATCCATGGACCCGTCCGGTGAAATCACTGAAAAAGCTGCAAATCGCCAGCCTCTGAAGCTGTTCCCATTCCAGCAATAAACCTGTTTTACCCTTGATGACGTTAAGTATCAGGGTAAGATAGGTGCCTGTTACTTCAACTCTTCCAAACTTCAGATCCTGAGGCTTTCCATGAACCGCATTCTCAAGTCCATTGCCGTGCTTCTGGCGGCAGTGGTTCTGCTTGGTGTTATCGCTGCGGCACTGCTGCCACGCGTTATCGATCCCAACCAGTATCGCGATGAAATCACCCGGCTTGTCTATGACCAGTCGGGACTGAAAGTCAGCATTAACGGCCCTATTGGCTGGTCAATATTCCCCTGGGTTGGCCTTTCTCTTGAGGATGTATCCGTCGCAGGGGCCAATAGCTCACAACTGGCGCAACTGGGCTCCGCCGGAGTCAGCGTGAAGTTGATTCCCTTAATCAGTAAACGCATTGAAATGCAGACCCTTGAGCTGAAAGGGCTGGAATTAACGCTGGTCAAGAATACCAAAGGCAAGGGCAACTGGCAGGTCAGTGCGCCAAAGCCCACTGAACAACAGACGCCCAGGGGACAGGAGCCATCCCCGACGCCTGAGTCAGAACCAGTCTCATCGCCTGTCAGACTGGATATTGCCAGTGTCAATGTCAGTGGACTGCTGATCAGCTACGACGACCAGGTTTCCGGGCAGAAATACACTATTGACCAGGCCAGTTTAACCACAGGAGCCATCCGCAATCAGCAGCCTTTTGATTTTCAATTAAAAGCCCGCATCACCATTCCGGACCTCGTGGTAAATTCACTGATCAGTGGCAAGATGACGTTTAATCTGGAAGCGGGTCATTATGATATTCAAAATCTGAAAGTCAGTGCTACACCTGATGAAGAAAAAGGTGAAAGCCTGAGTATTGTGGGCAATGTTCAATATCAACAAACGCCCATGCTGGTTAAGGGCAACCTGGGCGTTGCAGAGTTTAACCTTGCCAATCTGCTGAACCAGATCAAGGTCCAGCTTCCTCCCATGGCTGACCCAAAAGCCTTGAACCGGCTATCTATTGACAGTCATTTCAGCACCAATGGTGAAAGCCTCACCGCAGATAAGCTGCAGCTCCAGCTGGATAGTTTTACCCTGGATGGCAATTTAAAAATGAACAGCATTGACCGGGGCGATATGCAGTTCAACTTTACCGGCAACGACCTCAATCTGGATAACTATCTCCCCCCCGCCACGGATAACGCAGAAGCCCCTGACCAAGAGCAGCCCGCCCAATCGGGCTCAGAAAAACCATCATCAGGTAAAGAATATCCTCTGATTCCGGAAGCCATGCTGCGCGGCCTTAATGTTGACGGCTCAATGAAGCTGGCCTCTCTCACCGTGGCCAAATTCATTTTTGAACAGCCGTCTGTGGCTATAAAAGCAGCCAAGGGTAGGCAGGAAGTAAATATTGGTTCCCGCTTTTATCAGGGCACTATTGATATGACGTCTAACCTGGATGTGCGTCGGTCAGGCAAGCCAAAAATGGCAGCATCGGCAGATCTGAAAAATATCAGCCTTGAAGCACTTTCAACAGCTATTCCTGATCTTGCCTCACTGCAAGGCGATGTGAATGCGGGTATGAAGGTTCATACACAGGGTCAATACGCCAGTGTTCTCACCAGAAACCTGAATGGCAACATTGAATTCAAGATTGATAAAGGCGTATTCACTGATGCCAATTTTGACAAAATGGTGTGTGAAGGCATTGCCAAAGTACGTAAGAAAGAGCTGAGAACCACGGATTGGGGATCATCAACCGAGTTTACCGACCTGAGCGGCAGTTTCGTCATCAAAAACGGTGTTGCTACAAACGACAATCTGATTGCAGCGCTCGCTTATATGAACCTGAAAGGTGATGGCTACGTAAATCTTGTTGATCGACAACTGGACTATCATATGGGCCTCAACATCCGTGGGGAAGAAGTGCCAGACAGTGATCCTGCCTGTCAGATCAACAAGGAGTATGTCAATGTCACCTGGCCTGTCCGTTGCCACGGTGACCTTGGTGCCCTGAAATGTGGCATTGATGTAAGGCGACTGACTGAAACCATTACGGAGATTGCAGAAAACCGCCTTAAGAAGAAGATAGAAGACAAAGTACAGGGACCGGTTAAAGATCTGCTCAAGGGCTTCTTCAAATAATATTTCTGCTCTCAGCTACTTTAACGCGATCGGCCAGCAGGCTGATCGCAAATTTGTTGTTTGTAATTTAATGACTAAAAAAGACCCATATACAGACCGTACTTTTAGCCAGAGACTCCTGGACTGGTTCGATACACATGGCCGTAAACACCTGCCATGGCAGCAAAATAAAACGCCTTATCGCGTCTGGATCAGTGAGATCATGCTGCAGCAGACACAGGTAACGACTGTCATTCCCTACTACCAAAAGTTTATGGCGCGATTTCCAGAAGTCACTGATCTTGCGGTAGCCAGTGAAGATGAAGTACTCCATTTCTGGAGTGGACTCGGTTATTACAGTCGCGCAAGAAACCTGCATAAAGCCGCAAAAAAAGTGATGAGTGACTTCTCAGGAGCATTTCCCCGCTCAGTTGAACAGCTTATGGCGCTTCCGGGCATTGGCCGATCCACAGCGGGAGCCATTGCTTCCATTAGCATGGGGATCAGGGCTCCCATTATGGATGGCAATGTAAAAAGAGTACTTACCCGCTACTTCGCCATCCCCGGCTGGCCTGGACAGACACGTGTCGCCAATGCGCTGTGGGAGATTGCTGAAAAGCTGACACCTGAGTGTCGAACAGGTGATTACACTCAGGTGATGATGGATCTGGGGGCAACGGTTTGCACAAGAAGTAAACCCGCCTGCCAGGTTTGTCCGCTGGAAGCTGACTGTATAGCGTACAAAACAGGCCAGCAGAGGCTGTTTCCGGAATCAAAGCCAAAACAGGAAAAACCGGAAAAGTCGGTCATTATGCTGATGGTCGTGAATCAGTACGGCGAAGTTCTGCTTGAAAAACGCCCACCGTCTGGCATTTGGGGAGGACTCTGGAGCTTTCCCGAGATTTCAGATCCTGACCAGATTATCGAGCAGGCGCTTGAGAAGACAGGCCTGTTACTGACAGAATTCGATACATGGTCGTCTTTTCGTCATACCTTCAGCCACTACCACCTGGACATTACCCCGGCACTGAGTTTTGTTGAATATCCGGGACAAACCAATACGGTAATAAAAGACCATGAAAGCTATTACTGGTTTGCACTGGATCAATCACCTGAATTGGGATTGGCGGCACCGGTAAAGAAACTGTTACAAAAAGTAGAAAATGCATTGTAAGCCGCCTTGCCTGTCAGTTTTATTGGCTATGAACATTCCTTTTGAGATGGAGATGATTAAACTTTGCTAGTGCAGCTAAGCACTCATATACATTATGTATAGAAGTTTCAGCTCTATGGTATAACCCATTGGTTGAGGAAACTGAAGAATGATTGGTTTCAAATGTGAGACATTCCATAAAAAAATACTGGTAATTGCCATTTCTACAGTAATCTCAACATTAACCCAAAATAGCTATGCTGGAAATGAAACTGAAGGCACTGGAACTGCATCCAATGATTATAAAGAAACTCAAAAAAACTCCCCGGCAGGTCCAGACGCGCACAATGAAGCACTTAATGAAGCCAGTGGTGAAATTCATACAGCCTCCCCAAACCTTAACTATATCCACAACAGTGACACGCCGGTAAACCTGCGGGGCAGCAAAACCAGAAATGACGAACTAACCGTTAAGGGTGGTTCTGCAGAAACCGTACAGACCGTTTCAAGTTCAGCGCTGCAACATGGTTTCTCCACTCTGAATCTTCATGGAGTGGCAGCACCGGTGGCGCTTCCCGCTGACCTTGAGTCGTTGAAACTCACCAGCACCCTGCCCATTGGTCGTGTTTATGCTGTCAGTGTTGATAACCTGGAGAAAGAAAGAGCAGACAAAGCCCAGGAGATACCTAATCCCACTTTTATGCCGTATTCAGTCAGGAAGCCGCAAAGCGCAGCATTAAAAACTGACATCCACGAAGCAGCCAGTGCAGCCAATATTCTTTTCTCTGATAAGGTGCCAGAGGGCAAAGGAGTACTGGCAACCAACGTTACTGAAGACTATGAAAGGGTATATGTAAATTCCAGAGGAACGCTGGGTGAGGTCAACCTATCACCATTACAGAGCCGACCATCATTCATCATAAGGCTGATTGGTGTGAATGGCCATCTCCATTTTTTGGCAGATCGGATGGCTATCGTTTCCAGCTCATCAGACAGTAGTCGTGCAGAGGTACCGGAATCATCACCTGCATTGCATATTCGTCAGGGAGCCGTCGTTACCATCCCGTCTGAACTTAATATCGACGGTAACTATCAACAGGATGGTCGCCTGGTGCTGACAGAGCGAGATCCGGACGCGGCAAGGTTTGTACCGTTAACGGATGGAGCGATACCGCAAGTCCCGGTGGCGGCAGCCAAAATCCTTGATGACAGAATGTCTGGCAAACGAACCGGCATCAACGCCGGAGATATCTTCTCTGCTGGCACTGCCTGGATTCAATACGAGTACAGCAAGGCAACACAGGATATTAAGGACGACGTACCGGGTTATCATGCCAGAACCAATGGCTTCTCCATGGGTGCAGATAACCCTCTGGAAGAGGATCAGAATACAGAAGTAGGCATTGCCTACACCTATGCAAAAGAAAAAGTAGAAGGGAAAGATGGCTCAAGCAGCAAAATTGACACGGATACTCATATCATCAGCCTTTACTCATCGTACCAGGAAGATGATTTTTTCTTTGATGGTCGAATGAGTTATTCCTCAGGCAAGAATAAAGGGCACCGCTACGTTGATGGTCACCTGCACGATGCAAAATACGATACCCGGAGCTGGGGGGTAGGCATGGTAGCGGGCCACACTTACCCCCTGGGATATGAGTGGAGCTGGCAGCCTCAGGTAGCCTTGAATTATTACACCATCAAAACCGACGGTTATACCGAGTCTGGCAGAGATCCTGCTCAATCACACTTATCTTACGATCAGGTCAATAATGGCAAATATGACATTATGGAGCTGGGTGCTGGCCTGAAGTTGATTGGAGAAATTAATACCCATGCAATGGTGATCAAACCAGAGCTTGGGCTGATGGGCTTGCACGATTTCAAAAAAGATCCGATTGCTATCACTGCGCACTTTGCCGCAGGTGGTGAACACTTCCGGATCAATGGCGCTGACAGAGATAACAATCGCTATCAATTTGATGCAAGCATGAATGTGGAAATTCAGGGCAATACCACCATTACCTTTCGTTACCTACACCATTGGACAGATAATTTCAAAGTCGATGGGTGTATTGCCAGGGTTCGTTATAACTTCTAGAAACCGTCTCCATTTTCCTCAAGCCGATTTTTTGTTGTCATCATTCTGTCCCGCAGGAGGCACATTACGAAATCAGGCACTCTATAGAATGCATCAAGCCTGCCATTGTGCCCTCCTTTGTGTGTTGTTACATAGTCAATAGCTTCTTTTGCGGTTGCAAAGCTGAGTAGTCCCTGACCATTGGGTGATGTGTAAAAGTCTCGACTTCTGCTGAAATTGTGAGGGTCATAGACCATATATTCGAAAGTGCCATCTGATTTTCTGTTTCGATAGACACCAAAAGAGTGTTCAGGCTGGCCAAGTATGGCTGTTGATGAGTAGTCCCAGTCTGTTTCCAAAATATCCTTACGCTTGCATATTTTGAAACCTTCTACGTTTCTTCTTGCTTCTTGGAGATTTCGCACACCGTCAGACCGCTCTTCCTTCAGAAAAAACGGGTAGTCTGATGGTTTATCGACGTTGCAAACCAAAATTTCCATTAATATATCGCACAAAGGATAATGGCGATCAGACAACCACTGTCTCACATCGTGTGCATTGTCTCTGGTGCTGATCATTTCTTCTAAAAAAGCGACCACGGCCATAAAAGAAAATTTATAGCCTGTGGCCTGGTAAAGCGCCATTCTCAGTGAATCAAAACCACAACTCCATGAACTGCGTATCTTTCTATCTCTACTGATAGAAGCGCCTATACCAAACTTGGTATTCTTGTAGGGTTGGTAAACATTACCCTCTTTATCTATGGCCTTGAGTTCTTGTAAATAATAGCCAGTCTTTCTTGAGCTATTATCTGAATATCCGGGGAACCCCCCCCCCTCCGGTTGTTGATCCGTCTGGATTTTCACTGAACGAACCAATACGCACCAGCTTCTGCTGGCCAGTCTGTCTATCAACCACCAGAAGCACTTCTTCCATCGAGTATGCTAGTTCACCGGTTTTACAGGTTGGGGCTTCGTGGGCAATAGTCATCAAATATTTCGATAAAACATTATGATTTTTATTATTAAATGCGATATGATCAACTGGATATGTCCTAATCTCTTCGCATGTAACCCCAGCGCCTGCAACCCACGAATCCCCAGCTGCTCCTCTCATCTCTCTATAAGCTTGATTCACAAATGGTAGTGTCGGCGTTCCGCCTACAAATCTAACTCGAGTTGTATCTGTTTCGTTTAAGGAAAATGAGAATGGCGAATTCACCCGTACCCGTTGCGGTTGGGGCAATGGGGGAGGACTGCCTGCTGTTGATGATGGGGTAGGACTGCCTGCTGTTGCCGATTTTCGGGAAGTATCTTGTGCGTGGGATATATCGTATTCAGCCAATGCCCGTGAAACGGGTTCTGTAAACCAGGCGTTGGGATGACGTATCATCACAGGCTCGGCATCTCTCAATGTGACGGTGTATTTGCTAAAAATCGCTTTAATCGCCCCGGCTATGGTTTTAGCCGTACGGGCAAGGATAAAACTGTCATCGTGCTTGTTCCAACAGTAAGACATGGCATTTAAAACGCCCAGTTCGACTGAACTCATATAAACCTCCTTTCTTATTCTGAAAACCTTTATCTTATAAGACAGAAAAACTGTCTATTAGTTCAACAATAAATTTATGAGAATGAATGTGTAGCGCACAAATACAGGGTAAACTGATCGACGGTAAATTCGGGTAGGCTGATAATGCGACGATGCTGGAAAATAGCAGCTGCATTCTCAGTACATCAAAACCGCAACTTCACGCATCGCCAACATCATTGTGATCATGGTTGCCCCCAACAAACTTGGTCTGGGCATAGGGAAAGTAATCATTGCCATTTTTGTCTTTAACTTTGAGATTTTTTAAATAAAGGCCTGCTCTGGTTGAGCTTACCCCTGAATATCCGGAGAAACCGCCTCCCCTCCAGTTGTTGATCCATCTGCTGCTTCACAGAACGAACCAATACGCACCAGCTTCCTCCACCAATTCTCTCTATCAATCACATGAAATACTTCTTCAATCGAGTAACCTTCACCGGTTGGGTGAGGAACAGCTATCTGATATTTAGATATAACATAATGATTTTTATTGCCAAATGCGATATCGTCTACCTCATCTTTCTTCACAGCTCTGCATATAACCTTGGCGTTTTCGACCCACAATTCCCCAGCAGCCGCTCTCATCTTTTTATAGACGTTACTCACATCTACTACTGTCGGGTATTCTCCGCTTACAAATTGAATCCGTGTTGCATCCGTTTCTTTTAAGGAAAATGACAATGGTGAATTCACCCGTGCCCGTTGCGGTTGGGGCAATGGGGGAGGACTGCCTGCTGTTGCTGATGGGGGAGGACTGCCGTTTGTTGCTGATGGGGGAGGACTGCCTGCTGTTGCCGGTTGTCGGGAAGTGTCCGGTGCGTGGGATATACTGTATTCAACCAATGCTCGTCCCACCGGTTCTGCAAACCAGGCGGACGGATGGCGTTCCATCAAAGGCTTGGCATCTTTTAGCAATTCTACGGTGAATTTACTAAAAGTCGCTTTCACTGCCCCGGCGATAGCTTTCACCGCACGGGCAAGGAAGAAACTATCATCGTGCTTGTGCCAGCAGTAAGACATGGCACTCAAAGCGCCCAGTTCGACTGAACTCATATGAAACCTCATTTCTTATTCTGAAAACTTTTATCTATTCAGACAGAAAAACTGTCTATTAGTTCAACAATAGATTCATGAGAGTGAATGTGCAGCGCACAAATACAGGGTAAACTGATCGACGGTAAATCATTCGGGAGCACCACAGGGATGAATAACCTTGATGGCGAACACTTTAACAATACCTACTCACGCTTGCCGGACTGCTTTTACACAAGGCTGGACCCAACACCTCTGGAGAACCCGAGACTGGTTGCCTATAGCGCATCAGCGGGCCAGCTGCTTAACCTTGAAGACACACAGGAAACCCGGGGGCAACTGACACTGATCGGTTCCGGAAACCGTGCATGGCCCGGTTCAGAACCGCTGGCCATGGTTTATTCCGGCCATCAGTTTGGTGCCTATAATCCCCAACTGGGTGATGGCCGAGGGCTGTTGCTGGGAGAACTGGTCAATACCCGGGGAGAAAAGTGGGACCTGCATTTGAAAGGTGCCGGGCAAACCCCTTACTCCCGGTTTGGTGATGGCAGAGCCGTTCTGCGCTCCTGCATCCGGGAATATCTCGCCTCAGAAGCACTCCACCATTTGGGCATTCCGACGACCCGCGCCCTGTGCGTGGTCACCAGTGATACGCCGGTTTATCGGGAAACCACGGAAGCTGGCTCAACATTGCTCAGACTGGCCAGAAGCCATATCCGCTTCGGTCACTTTGAATACTGCTTTTACAACAAACGATATGAAGCCTTAAAAGAGCTGGCTGATTACACCATTGAACACCACTTTCATGAACTTGAAGGAATGGAAGCAGTAGCTGGCAATGACAAAGGGTATCAGCTGTTTTATGCAGAAGTCGTTCATCGTACCGCAAGCTTAATTGCCCGGTGGCAGGCCGCAGGTTTTGCCCACGGCGTTATGAATACTGACAATATGAGCATTATCGGGGATACCTTTGATTATGGCCCCTATGGTTTTATGGACGATTTTAACTGGCACTACATCTGCAACCACTCTGACCACTCCGGTCGCTATGCCTTCAGCCAGCAACCTGACATTGGCTACTGGAACTGTGGCAGGCTTGGCCAGGCATTGGTTCCGCTGTTTGATGATGTTGAGTTAATCCAGAAAGCGCTGGATCAATACCCACAAATCTACACCCAAGCCTATACCCGATTGATGCTCGACAAGCTGGGGCTGGTGGCAAAAGAGGAGGAAGACGCAGAACTGGTTCGCGATCTGCTTCAGCTATTGCATGACAGTCACTGTGATTACACATTATTCTTCCGAACCCTCAGCAGCTTTCCTTCGGAACAGCCTGGTAAACAATTAGAGCCGTTAGTTAACCACCCATCACTTGCCCCCTGGTTGGATACCTATAAGGAAAGGCTCAGGAGAAATCCTCTGGATGATCAGACCCGCCAGAAACGAATGAAACAAGTAAACCCGAAATTTATTCTCAGAAACTATCTGGCACAACAGGCGATCGAAAAGGCAGAGAAGGGTGACTACCAGGAAATTGAAAACCTGATGAACGTACTGGTGTCTCCCTGCGATGAGCACCCTGACTTTGAGCACTATGCAGAGCAACCGCCTGAATGGGGCAAAAAACTGGAAGTCAGCTGCTCTTCCTGAAGGGAAGCAATGTTTATCAGGCAGCTTTCCCGTTAAGATACCCTCAATCCACAGTAACTGAAGCAGTGAGATAACAATGGCCAGAATGATTCAATGCGTCAAACTGAAAAAAGAAGCGGAAGGCCTGATGGTTCCGCCACTACCCGGTCCAAAGGGGCAGTGGATCTTTGAGCACGTTTCCCAGGAAGCCTGGACTGAATGGCAGGCTCACCAGACCCGTCTGATCAATGAAAAGCACCTGAATCTGTTGGCACCTGAAGCCCGGCAATATCTTATGGAACAAATGGATAAATATTTCTCTGGCGAAGATATTGATGCCGCTGAAGGCTATGTGCCGGAAGATAACTAACCCTCTGCTGGCTATTCTCAGCAAACCTCAGGGCCCGGAACTCCTCAAAAACTGATGAGAAAAATTATTTGGCCATGCCTATCGTTCAGATAGCGATAGATATGGCGCATATGTAGAAGTCTCTGGATGTTTATCAATCATTGCTTATTTATTTTGTTGAGCTGCACAGTGCAACCATTGCGCCTGATACAGCAGAAGCTATCGTCAGGTTTGATAACCATTGATTTTTTGATACTCCCATAACAAAAAAGCCTTGAGCAAAGACTCAAGGCTTTTCTATATGGTGCCTAGGGGCGGAATCGAACCACCGACACGCGGATTTTCAATCCGCTGCTCTACCAACTGAGCTACCCAGGCGCTATTCATACAACAACGAAAACGACGTGCGAGGCGTATTAAACGGATTTCACCCTGGAGAGTCAAGTCATATATAAGTTTTTATGGTCAGTCGGTGAGTATGCAAGCTGGGGATCATCAAACCGTCGTTTATTAACCGTGTAAATCTTTGCATTTATACCAATTCAATATCAGCCCTGCAATTGATCCCAAACTTTCTGATCCCGCTCTGCAGTCCAGATTCTCGGCCAGTCAATAAGTAGTTGGCCAAATGGAATCGTATTTTTCTGGCTAAGTGGGCAGTTACTAT
>NZ_JAHHPM010000539.1 GCF_024606345.1 Endozoicomonas sp. YOMI1 | reverse complement strand
GAGCTCCGGATTGTGATTCCGGCGGTCGAGGGTTCGAGCCCCTTCGCCCACCCCATCGGCCCTTCTTTTCAAACCATCCAATTTTCACTCCCATGATTGTTGATCCTTCAGCATCTTTATAAATGTGTCGTATTTTGCCTGATAAAAATCAACCAGCTGCCGGTTAGGTTCTATCCGTTCTTGGTAGCGACTCATGGCTCTTATGGCATCCTCGATACTGTCGTAGATATCAGCGGCCACCGACCCGGTGATGGCTCCGGACAGCAGCATGTTTTCTTTCTCTTCGGGAATGGCTGCCGGAATATTGAGTATGTTGATATGTTCAGTGAGCAGTAGTTGGTTCTTTGCCAATCCCCCGGTGGGGATGAGCAGTTCAACATGATAACCGGCTTTTTTTAACTTCTCTAGCTGATAGCGTGCATCCAGGGCCAGGGCCTGAATACTGGCAAGATACAACACAGCAAGCGACTGATGACTTTTATCCAGGGTGAGGCCGGTAATCATACCTCGCTGTGGTTGATCCACTTCAGGTGCGTCAAAGTAAGGGAGCATATGAAGGTGCGCTGTCAGTTTGCTCACACCTTCAGCGTATTCCGATCGATTGTTACCAGCCAGCTCATAGAGAATCTGGTTAAGGTATTCATGAACCCCGATACCCAGGCTGACAGAGATATCATGGATTGAGCTGTAAGCCGGGTGTGAGGTAATGATGTGATCAATAAAGGCGCCTGCCGCAGTTTGCCTGGCATATATCAACCAGTAACCTTCCAGTACCGAAGGATAGGGGCCATCTGTCCCATCGCAGGTTAACATATCCCTGCTGAAGGCGACGTAGTTGGATGAAATTCCACCAATAAAACTGACTCTTCTGGTAATACAGTCCAGTGGTTGCTGGCTGCCCTGGTGATTGTCGGCAAGTATGGTGGCGAGGGTACCGCCATAGGCATCAACGATACCTGTGGAAACCGGGATTCCCTGTTTGAGGTTTAGTTGGTCAGCGGCACTTTTGCACAGGCCATCCCCGATTGCTGCAGCAATCTCAAGGGATTTACCCTTGAATCGCTCCTCAATATCCATATTCAGTTGGGCTGCAGCATCTTTGGTAAAGATATGACTGGTCGAATCAGGGGTTCTGGTCAGGCAGGCCGTTAACTTCCAGGTGACATAATCATAGAGGTCGAGGATGCAGGTGGCGGCTTGCCAGGTTTCCGGGGCACATTGGAAGAGCCAGAGTAATTTACTGCAGTTACTCCTGGCGTTGATGCCAGAGCCAGCATAGCCAAATAGTCCCGGGTACTCTCTGGTTATAACGGCAGCCTGTTGACTGGCGCGGCTGTCCATCCAGCCAAACGTGTCCGCACGATTACTCCCGGGCAGGTGAACGGGTTGCATCTGCTGGTCCAGCAGAACCAGGGAGTAGGTGGTATCAATACCAATTCCTTTAATATCCTCTTGATTCAGAGGGTGTTCCGAGACTAATCGATTAACGCTGGTTACCAGTGCTTCCCAGATATTCTCGGAACAGAACTCCATGGTACTGGCTGTTTTCCAGATCAGAAGTGGCTCTTCATTATGGGCAAGGACACGCCCTTCCAGTGAAACAAAAGCGCTGCGCAAACTGTGGGTGCCAACATCAATACTGAGTAAAACAGGTCGCATTTGTGATAATGTCCTTGAAACAGTGTCTCGGTAAGAATAGCTTTGTTCCTGCATTTGGACAGGGGCGTTCGGGGTCATCAGCAAGGTGGGTAAATTCATGCGCATGAGCAGGATAATTGGGCATCGGGGGCTGGCTGGAGAGGCTCCGGAAAATACCCTGGCAGGCATTAGACTGGCTGCTGAGTACGGGCTGAAGTGGGTAGAGGTGGACGTTACTTTGTTAGGTGATGGTACTACTGTGCTTTTTCATGACCGCCGACTGAACCGTACCACCAATAAAAACGGTCGGCTGCAGTCGTTAACCTGCTCTGAGCTGGAAACAATAGATGCGGGAAGCTGGTTTTCTGAGCAATTTTCGGGAGAGAAGATTCCTCAACTTGGAGCGGCGCTTAAACTCATAAAAGAACTTGGGCTTGGTGTGAACCTTGAGCTGAAAACCAATGGCTGTTCAGAGCCGAAGTTGGTAGAAACGGTAGTAAAGACCATTGCCGAGGTTGAGTTTCTAAAAGATCGGCTTCTGGTTTCCAGCTTTAATTATCGGGCACTTGTCCGTTTTTCAGATTGTTCCGATATTCAGGTTGGCTGTTTGTTTGAGCGGCTGCCGGTGAACTGGCACAAGAAAGCATTGCGGGTCAATGCTGTATCCATCCATCTGAGCAGCAAGCGAACGTCAAAACGACAAATTTCACGGGTGAAGTCCAAAGGCTATGAACTTTATTGCCACACGGTTAATTCTCTGACGGTTGCCAGACAACTTATTGATGATGGCGTGGATGGTGTTTTCTCCGATTACCCTTTGCCAGATGACTAAAGGCGTAGCATCCTGGCAGCACGCCTAGGAGGCTGTCCGAGAATAGACTGCCCTGCTGCGGCGACAGCAAATTGGTCTA
>NZ_JAHHPM010000538.1 GCF_024606345.1 Endozoicomonas sp. YOMI1 | reverse complement strand
GGTTCGAGTAACTATAGATAGGTTTTCGTTAACTGCAACAAGCCCCCAGAAGTAAAGTCTTCAAAGGCGAGGCAGACTACGGTTTCTGCGCATCCAAGAAGAAGCATTTCTATGGTTTTCAGGGGCATCTACTGGTTGAGGCACGAGGCATTCCTGTTGGTTTTACGCTGACTGCTGCCAATATAGATGAGCGTGATGCGGCGTCTGACATGATGGAGATCATTGCAGGTCTCTTGCTGGGTGATAAAGAATATATACGACCTGAGTTCAAGAATGATTGCCAGGAAGTGGGTATCGACTTGCAGACGCCACTACGCAAAAACATGAAAGATGAAAGACCGAAGTCGTTTGTGAAATTGATCATGCGAGTGCGACGCAGGATTGAAACCGTTATTGGCCAGCTTGAAGAACGATTTGAGATGGAAAAATGCCGCTGTCGTGATATGTGGCATATGACATCACGTATAGCCAGAAAGCTGCTGGCCCATAATATTGGGTCATATCTCAATATCAGTGCAGGTAAAGCGCCTATTCAGTTCGAGAACCTGATAGCTGCAGCTTAAAAAATAGTGAAATATTGTTTTTGTGCTACTTTCGATATTTATATTGGACTTACCTCCATCCAAGGATGAAAACCGTTAAGTCGAACATCGCATTACAAACAGGGATTTATGCGCTTGGTGCTTCAAAATACGGAGGCGATGGGTTTAATAACAATTCTGTTGTTAGTTGGCCAAAACAGTGTCGCGTTAGAGTATGGAAAGTCAAATAATGAAAATATTCGCAAAGCCTGGCTATAACGATTTTGTTGTAGATTTTACTGAAAGCCCTGCTGCGCCTGTTGGATACATTGAGGTTTCAAGCGAGCCGCCCACACCAGATCATATTTTAACAATGAATGGTGAATGGGTGTTATCGGACAAGAAACTAAAGGAGCAATGGAAAGCCGCCCGCCAGGCCAAAGTAAACGCCATCGTCGTAAACATCGACGGCCTGACATTCGACGGCGACGAAACCAGCCAGGCACGCATGGCCAGGGCCGCTGCACTGGCAGAAACCCCGACAGAAAAAGTCCGCTGGATTCTGGCAGACAACACCGTAGCCGATGTCACGGCCGACCAGCTAAAAAGAGCCGCCAGAGCCGCAGGCCGGGAACAGGAAAAACTCTGGATACCACCACCGGAGCACAACCCGCCCCCCGATGATATCAGCGACAGCTAACACCCTTTCATAAAAAAGCCCTCTCCCCGAGGGCTTTTTTGTACCCGCAGGTTCCACTGTGACCTGCCCCACCTACCCCTAAACCTCCAAAGGAGAAAACCCTATGGCCACGGATTTTTTACACGGCGTAGAGGTCGTGGAGATTGACGGCGGGACGCGGCCTATCCGCACCGTCAAAAGCTCTGTGATCGGCCTGATCGGTACCGCCCCCAAGGCGAACGCCGCCAGGTTCCCGAACAAAACCCCGGTATTGATTGCCGGTAATCGCAAGGAAGCCGAAGCACTGGGCGACGGTGGCACACTGCCCGCCCATATTGATGGCATCTTTGACCAGGTGGGCGCGGCGGTGGTGGTACGTGTGAACGAAGGTTCAGACGATGCCGAAACCCTGTCCAATATCATCGACGGCATGCAGTGTTTTGTCGATGCGAAAAGTGTGGTGGGTGTGCAGCCCCGTATTCTTTGCGCTCCCGGTTTCAGTCATCAGCAGGCGGCCGGTGCTGAACTGGTGGTAGTGGCTGAGCGTCTGCGAGCGGCGGCCATTATCGACGGCCCCAACACCGACGATGCCGCGGCGAAAACCTACGCCGGTCACTTTGGCTCCCATCGCGCCTACCTGGTGGACCCATGGGTGAGAGTCTGGGATACCACCCTGAATGCCGAAACCGTACAACCAGCATCATAGCCGCCAGTTCTTTATTACTGTAAACAAACAAAGAGACCCCATTCAGGAACAATAAAACCCGGGAAGCCTTCACCCTGCAATACCCTATTGAGGTAGACGGCATTGAAACCGGATACGCTGAACCTTCGTCGTGTCACCATTGGTGACCTGGAAGCCACGGAAAACGAAAAGTCCGAGCGTAAGAAAACCATCAGTCTGCTGGCCCGCCTCAGTGGTGTACCGGAAAAAAACATTAAAACTATGGATGTCATCGACTTTGACAAGGCCACCGAAAAGGTACTGGATTTTTTGGGTGTGAGCTCTCAGGAATCGAAAGACTCCTGAGTGAAGTCTATGAACTGATGGCCAATATAGCGGTTATCTTTCACTGGCCACCCTCTGAAATGGAGCGCATGACGGTGGAGGAGCTGGTGGCTTGGCATCAGCGCGCTACCAAGCGCATGGGAACGCGGTTGCCCTGAGGTTAATCGCTCGCCATGCCAACAAACAGGCAAAACAGAAACACGCCCACCGCCGCCAGTGTTGCCAGCCCCAGAGCCAGCATCAAGCCCGCCGCCAGAAACCAGTAAAGCACAGCGGCAAAGGTCAGTAACGGCGGTAGCAACAGTGGCCAGAGCCTGAGCAACACCTTCAGCTCCAAGGCTGTTTTCAACAATATTCTATTCATAACTGGATGTTAGCATGATTGACCTGAAACTCTCGGTTCTGATCAGCGCTATTGATCAGTTCAGCGCACCGGCCAGGAAGATTGCTCAGGTATCCGACCGTATGGCCGGAGAGCTCACCAAAGGCAAGCAGTCGCTGGATGATCTGGGCAAACAGAAAAAAGCCATCGACAAACTGAAGCAGCTGGAAAGCAGGCTGGGGCAGACCGCGGCCGGCATGGACCAGGCACGGCAGCACACGGCCAAACTGGGGCGGGAACTCGCCAGTACCGCGAAGCCTACCAAACGATTGCAGCAACAGTTTGAACAGGCGCGCCGCAAATCAGACAAACTGAAGCGCAATCATCAGCTGCAGCGTGAAGAACTGCGCCAGCTGCGCAAAGAGTTACAGGGTGCTGGTGTTGATACCCGCCGACTGGGAGAAGCACAGGAAAAAATTGCCGGCACGATTAATCAGGCGACGCAGTCCATGGAACGCATGGCAAAAGTCGAGGCCGGTATTGCCAGGGCCCGGGAAAAGTACGACAGCAAACTGCAAAGAGCGGCCAATGTTGCGCTGGTGGCCGGAGGGCTGAACCGGGTTGGGCAGGGGGCGCTTGGTATGATGGCCTCCCCGGTGCAGAACATGCGAAGCGTTGAACGCTCCAAAGGCGAGTTGGCCTCTCTGGGAGTGGCAGATATTGAGGCCGTGGTACGTCAGGGGCAGGCTGTCCAACCAGCTGGCCGGGGTAAAAACATCGGACTTCGTTTCAGCCGCTTACGATATTAAAAGTGGTATCAGTACCCTGTCGGATAAAGGGGTAGCGGATATGACCCGACTGGCAGCACTGACGGGCAAGGCCACCAGATCCGATGTCGGACAGATGACCAGCCTGTTTGCCACGGGCTACGGTTCGTTCAAGGAAAGCCTGTTCAGTGATCTGGATGACGCCCAGTTTGGGGAAGTGTTTTCCTCCATGCTGTCCAAGTCGGTGCAGCAGTTCAAGACCGACGGGGGCAAGATGCAGCAGGCTATCCAGTCCATGGGCTCCGGGCTGGCGGAATCCGGTATTTCTCTCAGTGACCAGTTCACCGCCCTGGGTTTACTGCAGCAGAAAATGGAGGCCGGAGTTGCCGGTACGGCCATGGCCGCACTGGAACGAACCGCCGCCAAAGCGCAGGAGCGTTTTGAAGCCCTGGGCATGGACATTCAGACGTTGGATGACAACGGCAATATGCGTCAGATTCCGGAACTGATTGAGGAAATGCAACAGGCGTTTGGAGAAAACTACACCACCGAGAATGGCGCTAAACTGCAGGCGGCGTTTGGTTCTGATGAATCGGTGCGATTCTTCAAGGCCCTCTGGGGTCAACAGGACGCATTCCGGGCAAATTCCCGGGCACTCAGGGAAGCCAGGGAAGAAGGAGAAGCCTTCACCCGGTCGATGGCCAAAGCCATGGACAACAATATGGACGCCAAGCTGCAAGTGCTCCAGCAACGTTGGGATGTGATCAAGGAGATACTGGGCAACGCCCTGATCCCCACCCTTGAAAAGCTGATGCCCATTCTGGAAAAAGGGGCAAACTGGCTGACTGCATTTATCGACAATAACAACGGCCTGTCTTCTACCTTGATTGCCGTGGTGGGGGGCATTGGTGCCGTGGCCGTAGTGACAGCTCCGGTTATTACCGCCGTGGCTTCCCTTGGTGCCGCCATTGCCTATATGGGGTATGTCTCCAAAAAAGCCAGGGGCAATATTCTGATGGACAGCCTTGCTGGTGGCGCTGGTGGCAAGGCCGGAAGAGGTAAAGGCGGCCTGTTAAGAAAAGCCGGGCGAGCGTTTGGCGGCAAGGCCGGATTGATCGGGGCGGGCATTGGTGCCCTGAGCATTGGCTCAACGCTGGCAGACGACAGCCTGAGTGCAGGCGAAAAAGCCTCCGACATCAGCAACAGTGCCGGAAGCATCGGCGGCGCTCTGGGCGGTGCCAAACTGGGGGCGGTATTAGGCTCCATGATTGCGCCCGGTATCGGAACCGCTGTCGGTGGTTTGCTGGGAAGTATTGCCGGTGGCATCGGCGGCGGCTGGCTGGGTGAGCAAGTGGGCCGCCTGTTCACGTCAGATGACGCAGAGAAGCAAACCACGAACAACAGCTTGCCCAAAACCGGGGCAGCCGCCGTCACCGCTGCGCTGGTGGCCACGCCTGCACTGGCCACGCATTCAGAAACCACACAACAGACAACCACCGTCGAACGTATTCAAATCTACCAGCAACCCGGGGAAGACGCCGACACCCTGGCCGAGAAAGTGATGGACATCCGGTTTCGGCTGGAGCTGGTGGAGTATGGGGAGGATCGTGACAAAACAGGAATTGGGGGTTAGCTGACCCTCAGGCAGCAACAGCCAGCTTAACGCCCAGAGCTTTAAGCAACCTGTGCACAGTATCCCAGCGGGGCTGCACCTTGCCATTAAAGGTCTTGTAAAGACTTTCACGGTTAAGGCCGGTTTGCTTTGCCAGTTCAGCAACGCCCCGATGTTTTACTACATCGCCCAGGGCAATAATGAACACCGCTGGATCATCGTCAAGATAGGCTTCAGTGAGGAAAACAGCGATTTCATCATCGTGCAGCATTTCAACAGGATTAATGGGAGTCAGTTTCAAGCCCATGGTTCAGTCCTCCAATTGTTGCAACAGTTCTTTGGCTTTTTTAATGTCCCGGTTCTGGCTCGACTTATCGCCTCCGCACAACAGAATCACCAGTTGCTTATTGCGGAGGGTGTAGTAAAGGCGATAGCCCTTGCCTGAAAAGAGGCGCATTTCGCCCACCCCGTCACCTACGACTTTTACATCACCAAGGTTGCCTGCCTTGGCTCGTTCAATCCGCAGAGCTACCGCCTTGGCCGCTTGACGATCCCGCAACTGCCGGAACCACTGATTAAAGTCGTCAGTAGAGGCAACGTCATATTTCATAAATCAAAAGTAGTCTATAGGCTACAAGAATACAAATAAAAAAACAGGATCTATAACCATGCAATACCGAACCCGCGAAGGCGATATGCTTGACCATATCTGCCTGAACTATTACCAACGGTTGGATGTTGTACCACAGGTGCTGGCAGCCAATCCCAGACTGGCAGAGCATGGGGCGGTCCTGCCAGCGGGGTTGGTGATCAACTTACCAGCGATTGAAACACCGAAGGCGAAAACTGAAACGAGGTTGTGGGATTAATTATGCAACCCATCTTTACTATCACGGCTGACCGGCAGGACATCACTGCCGCCATCAAAGACGGTGTATGTCTTCCTGTCAAAGACAGAGCTTAGCGTAAGGGGAGTATCCCGGCAGGTCCAAAATCTGTCGATGAATCATGAATGGCCATGTTGAGGGGACATTAAGTCAAAACGGTAAGTTTTCTTTTTCTCTTCTACCTCACAGTGTTGTGTCGTACTAAATCCGTAGCGGCTGGCAAGATGAGCCACTGTATCATCATGGTTTCGATGAATGCTGACCAGGAAGCTGGCTTGATAATCGCCTGTATCTGAAAGAATCCCATCAATAATTTTGTTGGCGGTATGGGAGCCCATGCCAGCAAGAATGACCAGTTCACCTTTACAGTTGTGTATTTTAACGGTGGCTGCATCCACGCAAGCAGTAGTCAGGTTAGTGGGCAGCTGAAGAGATTGAAGCCGGGTAATGACATGTTTAGAACAATCAATACAGTGGACTTCTCTGGAGGCATTGTGAGCGGCCAGGGCGATTCCGGTTTTACCATGGTCACAGCCCATATCCCAGATGATGTTAAAATCAGAAGCCAGCTGAACCAGTTTGTTCAAACGACGGGACAGTTTAGGGATGGTAAGTGCTGGCTCCAGGGTACGGATAGAATAATCTTTAATATGTTTAGTGTGCCTTTCTTCTAGCCCGGAGCTTTCGGTAATAAACCCGCTGCTTCTATTACAGAGTGCAACGGTTTGTAAGGGCTGTACGGAGGCAGTTGCACAATGCTCACTGAGGACATCGGGTATGGTCTGAGAAGCGCTCCCTGCCTGGTGAGTTGTTGCGTCTGACATAATGGCCTGACGTTAACGTCAAGTGGACATACAACTGACTGACTTAGCGGCAAATAGTTCAATTTTCCGTCTGCTTATATTCACCCCCGATCGCTGATAAGGGGGAGGATGATTTTTGTTTGGAACTTAGTACGAGAATGGAGGTCTTACTTTACAAGGCAGTTGTAACGCGCTCAAATCAGCCAGTTTTAGTAGTTATCCAAATTCAATCGAATATTTTCGATGGATTAACCATTAATTAAAAGCCTAAATCCTGTGTAGCAACAGATACAGTGAAAATATAACAGCATTTCAGTCTACAAATGCTCCACTCTGTTTTAAGGATTGAGGTGTTAACTACTTATCGTTAATGACTATCCGGTCAGAGATTTATGCGAAAGCAAATGTTGAACTACTTACCTCAATTCAGCTTACAGGAGTTTGGTTATGTACGTTAGTATGGCGATGAATCCAGGTCTGTCGATACAGCCTGAACTCTCATCAGTCAGTGTTTCTGACGGTGGTTTGTTTAAAAATATCAGGAAAGTTTTTTTCTGTTATGACCCACTGGATGGAACTAAAACAAAACTTTTACCTTCCGCATTGGGCATAGGGATTTCTGCTGCTGGCGGAGCTTTTGCCTTTGATCATTTGGCTGAACGTTTGCAACGGGTTCCTGGCACAGTCAGACCAGGTACAGCTCTGGCTGATCGTGTGATTGATGTGGTGGAATCAATCGTTAAGGAAAACCCATTAGCCTGCGGTGCAGTTGCTGGAGCAGCAACCGCTATTGTGGGGTTGTATATGGCTTACAGCAGTCTAAAGCCTATAGCGAAAGAGTCTATAGAGGCTGCTCGGGATGAGTTGAGGCATCAGCTACAGAGGGCTGTTCAAGAAATTGAGGTTCATCAGGAGCAGATAGCTAAATATCACAAAAGGCTATCTGAACTTAAGGCTCATCTACCGGCGGAGGCAGCAAAATTCGAGCGACTATCACAGGAGAGATATGCTCAGAAGATGGCCAGCTACATGCAAGAGGCTGATTATATGGCGGGGCGGTTGAAAGGTTTTGTGGATGGCGTATTGATGTCTCGCTCCGGGAATCGGGGTGATGCCCCGCGTGAATATGATCAGAGAGCTGCCTATGAGGCTGGTGCGGAGTTGTCAAGGTTTGTCAACGATCGTGATTGGGACCAGAGATATTCATTGTATTCCCAAATGCGACTGCTTAATGCACTCCAACCGGTTTTAAGTGATCAAGAATATGACAAAGTTAACGAGATTCTCTGGAGCTTTCCTACCAGACCCTATTTTTCCGTTAAACGTGGTCCAATAGCCAAAGAGTATTCTGAAACTTTGGAACAAAGTGCATCAGAGCAAAGACAGGTAGGCGTATTGGAATCTCAGATCAAAACAGTACTGGGCCAATACCCGAATTTAAAGCCTGATGCTGCTGGTAATATTCCCAAGCCTCCGGTTGGAGAGTTCGGACCCTATATGCCAGAGTGATTTGGATGATGTCTTGTTAATGGCAAGGAGCTGTTGACGTTTCGTTGCGGCCATATCGGAAGAATTATTTCAACAAAAAACATCCAGATAATTTGCTATCGCAAAATGTACAGAGGAGGTACTGATGGACAGTATACAAAGAAGCAATGAAGCTGAAGTTAAGAGAGTGACAGAAGAATTAACCATGGCTTATGAAGACAAGATCACGAGTCACTTGCAAAGACAGGCATCAAAACTGCTGTCATTAGAGGCTAGGAGGCTGTCCGAGAATAGACTGCCCTGCTGCGGCGACAGCAAATTGGTCTA
>NZ_JAHHPM010000537.1 GCF_024606345.1 Endozoicomonas sp. YOMI1 | reverse complement strand
TTAAAGGCCATCCGTGGCGTCCTCTGTTTGGTTTGGTTGCTTAACAGAGTACCCCTGAGTTCTGATTCATTTCAAAGGTATTTCTGTGGCAACCCTCTGGTTACAGAGGTTATGCATTTATGATACGAATTCAGGAGCTGGATATTCCTGTTACTCCACATAATAGCTATAAAACAGCGGTGGATTATGTCCTCAATCTTCATGAACTGGGTTTTGAGGAACTGCATTATGTTCACATCCATGTGAAATGGATCCTGTACTTTCCCTGTAAAACCACTGTACAGGATGACAGCGAAGTAATGCCAGATTGTGACATTGTTCACTCTGCTGAACTTTTATAAGAATGAGAGGTCTTAAGCAGCAGTTCAATAAGTTAATTATTCAATAATTCAATGTATAGATCCAACCTGCTACCTTCAGTCAATCCTGACTCTTCTGATCCCTATTTCGACTCATTAGATTTAATAGACCATACGTGTCAGTTTTCTGCCAGCGAACAACATCCGACGTATAAAGGCATGCCTGTTCAAACAATGAAAGATTCTTTCTCTGTTTACACTAATGAATTAGATGATGTAGATGAAAATAACACTCATTCTTTTCATTTATTGAATAAATATAAAATTATTCCTTTAACGCTTGACGATCAGGCAGACTTTTTCATAACTGATATTCCTGAGATACCACAATCAGCCCTTGATGAATATGTACCTTGGAATCTTGATAATAAATCTGTTAATAATCCGCTATCATCGACACTGAATATTCCCTTGGTCCAACAGGAATGCATATCGAAGAATGAGCCTGAGATCAGGATGCCAACATCAGCAAGCCATTCGGATCCAGATTATCCGTTAACTAATCCTCCTGTCGCACCCCCTGACCCAGAAGAAGATTTACGGCCAGTTGCAGTAGTTAACCCGCAAAACCTGAACCAAACGACAAATGATAACCAAACGCCCCCAGCAGAAGAAATTATTGATGATAACTCTGCAATAATTGAGGGCAAAAGGGAGCGCAAAAGGGAGCGCCAGAGGAAGTACAAAAGGGAGCGTCGCAAAGATCCCGCCTACGCAGAGCGCGAAAGGGAACGCCAAAGGGAGCGTCGCAAAGATCCCGCTTTCATAGAGCGCGAAAGGAAGCGCCAAAGGGAGCTTCGCAAAGATCCCGCTTTCGTAGCGCGTAAAACGGAATACAACAGGAAGTACCAAAGGAAACGCTGTAAAGATCCTGCTTACCTGGAGCGCCAGAGGAAGTACATAAGGGAGCGTTGCAAAGATCCCGCCTACGCAGAGCGCCAAAGGGAACGCCAAAGGGAGCTTCGCAAAGATCCCGCTTTCATAGAGCGCGAAAGGGAAGCGCCATAGGGAACTCAAAAGGCGACTTCGCAAAAATCCCGCTTTCGTAGAGCGCCAAAGGCAACTTCGCAAAGATCACGCTGCGCGAAAGGCAATGCCAAAGGGAGCATAGAGGGAGCTGGGCAAAGATCGCTGTCAAGTGGAGGATCAAAGAATTTACATCTGGACACACCTTAAGGGGCTTTGATATTACCCGTGCTTGTGTGTCCGGAAAACTATAACCACTTCAGATCAAAAAGCGGTTAATGGAACCACATGCGTTGCGTTTATACCTACGAGTGCTTGCTCCGGTTTCCATGGGCAGGTGCTTTCTGACTTCGTTGCCTACTCGCT
>NZ_JAHHPM010000536.1 GCF_024606345.1 Endozoicomonas sp. YOMI1 | reverse complement strand
TCGAGTTTTAGGCATTTTATATGAGTCGGTATATTCCTGATTGGGGTGGTGAAAGACAGATAAATATTAATTTGTTAGCTGTTTCCCTTCATTGTTATCATTACCTGATTGCCATTCAGGACTTCCTTCATCCATGACATCACGATTTATCCACTTACGGGTGCATACCGAGTTTTCCCTCAGCGACGGGCTGGTGCGTATAAAACCGCTGATCAGCTCAATATCCGGCTCTGGCACACCGGCGGTGGCGGTGACCGACCAGTCCAACCTCTGTGCGTTGGTGAAGTTTTATTCGGGAGCCATGGGTGCGGGTATCAAGCCCATTTGTGGCGCTGACCTCTGGGTGGAAAATCCGGCGGATGCCCATGCTCCGTCCCGTTTGGTGCTGCTGTGTATGGATGAGCAGGGTTATCACAATCTGACCGAGCTGATCTCCCGGGCGTTTATGGAAAATCAACACCATGAAAAAGCACTGGTCAAACGCGAGTGGATCATGGCTCAATCAGAGGGCTTGATTGCTCTCTCCGGTGCCAGAGAAGGTGAGATTGGTCGGGCACTGTTATCGGGCAAAAAGCCGCTGGCTGGTGAGTTACTGCGGGAGTGGATGGGGGCGTTTCCTGATCGTTTCTACCTGGAACTGCATCGTACCAACCGGGCAGGGGATGAAGAGTGCGTTCATGGTTCCGTGGATCTGGCCGCAGAATTCAACTGTCCGGTGGTGGCCACCAATGATGTGATGTTTATGACCCGGGATGATTTCGAAGCCCATGAGTCCAGGGTCTGCATCGGAGAAAGTGTGGTTCTGGATGATCCCCGCCGTGAACATCGCTACAGTGAAGAGCAGTACCTGAAGTCTGAACAAGAGATGGTTGAGCTCTTTTCGGATATTCCTGAAGCACTGGCAAACTCCGTTGCCATTGCCCAGCGCTGTTCTATTAATGTCAAACTGGGTGAGTACTTTCTGCCGGAATATCCCGTGCCGGAAGGTAAAACCATGGATCAGTTTTTCCGTGAATTTTCCCATGATGGCCTGACGGAGCGTCTGGCGTTTCTGTTTGATACTTCGGCACCGGACTTTCCGGAAACCGAAAAAATCTACCGGGACCGACTGGACTTTGAGCTGAATACCATTCTTCAGATGGGGTTCCCGGGGTACTTCCTGATCGTTATGGACTTTATCCAGTGGTCTAAAAATAATGGTATTCCCGTTGGGCCGGGCCGTGGTTCCGGTGCCGGGTCTCTGGTGGCCTATGCCCAGAAAATCACCGATCTGGACCCGATTAAATATGACCTGCTGTTTGAGCGATTCCTGAATCCTGAGCGGGTGTCGATGCCCGACTTTGACGTTGACTTCTGTATGGAAGGGCGTGACCGGGTGATTGATTATGTGGCCCGAACCTATGGGCGAAATGCGGTTTCCCAGATCATCACCTTCGGTACCATGGCGGCCAAGGCGGTGGTGCGGGATGTGGCCCGGGTTCAGGGTAAATCTTATGGTCTGGCGGATCGTCTTTCTAAAATGATCCCCTTTGAAATCGGTATGACGCTCAGTAAGGCCTTCGAGCAGGAAGAAGCGATCCGGGAGTTTCTGGAGACCGATGAAGAGGCGGCTGAAATCTGGGAGATGGCGCTTAAGCTGGAAGGGGTCACGCGAAATGTCGGTAAGCACGCCGGTGGTGTGGTTATTGCCCCCACCAAACTGACGGATTTTGCTCCACTTTACTGTGATGAGCACGGTAAAGGGGTGGTAACCCAGTATGACAAGAATGATGTGGAATACGCGGGCCTGGTGAAGTTCGACTTTCTGGGTCTGCGTACGCTGACCATTATTGACTGGGCCCTGAAGCTGATTAACCCCCGCCGGGCGCAGCGGGGTGAAGCGCCTCTGGCCATTGAAGCCATCGATCTTGAAGATAAAAGCTCCTATGACATGCTGAAGCGGGCTGAAACCACCGCAGTCTTCCAGCTGGAATCCCGTGGGATGAAAGATCTGATCAAGCGCCTCCAGCCAGACTGCTTTGAAGATATTATCGCCCTGGTAGCCCTGTTCCGTCCTGGTCCGTTGCAGTCAGGGATGGTGGACAACTTCATTAATCGTAAGCATGGCCGGGAGGAACTCTCTTTCCCGGATGCCCAGTATCAGCACGAGTGGCTTAAGCCTATTTTGCAGCCCACATACGGCATTATCCTGTATCAGGAGCAGGTTATGCAGATTGCCCAGGTGCTGGCCGGTTATACCCTGGGTGGCGCGGATATGCTGCGCCGGGCCATGGGTAAGAAAAAGCCGGAAGAGATGGCCAAGCAGCGGGCAGTCTTTGAACAGGGCGCTATCAGCCAGGGGGTTGATGGTGAGCTGGCCATGAAGATCTTTGACCTGGTGGAGAAGTTCGCTGGTTACGGCTTTAACAAATCCCACTCGGCTGCGTACGCCCTGGTTTCCTACCAGACACTGTGGTTAAAGGCTCACTATCCATCGGAGTTTATGGCGGCGGTCATGAGCTCCGATATGCAGAATACCGATAAGGTGGTGACCTTTATCGAAGAGTGTCGGGATATGGGGCTGACCGTGCTGCCGCCCAGCGTGAACAGCGGCGAATATATGTTCGGCGTGAATGACGATGGGCATATCGTCTATGGGCTGGGCGCCATCAAGGGGGTGGGTGAAGGCCCTATTGAGGCGATTGTCAGGGCACGTAATGACGGAGGGCCATTCAAGGACCTGTTTGACTTCTGTGAGCGGGTGGATGGCAAAAGCATCAACAAGCGGGTGCTGGAGGCATTGATCAAATCCGGGGCTCTGGACCTGCTTGGACCAGTTCCGGAAATGCCGCAACAGTTGAATTTCAACCGTGCCGTGCTGGAAGCGAGTCAACTCGAGGCGATCAAGGCGGCGGATCAGGCGGCCAAAAGCATGGATTCCGGTCATATGGATATGTTTGGTGCCTTGGTACCCGCCGGAGAAGAGGCTGTTTATGACACTTATCTGAAAACCAGCGAATGGACGGATAAGGTTCGTCTGGGTGGCGAGAAGGATACCCTGGGGCTCTATTTGACCGGTCACCCCATTGATGAATACGAAAGTGAAATCCGGCACTTTATCCGCAACCGTATCAAGGACCTGCAGCCTGCCCGTGGCGATAGTCAGAACATTGCCGGGCTGGTGGTGGATATGCGGGTGATGAAAAACAAGAAGGGGGACAAAATGGCGTTTGTTACCCTGGATGACCGCACCGGACGGATTGAGGTGTCGGTGTTTGCCGATGTGTTTCCCGAGTCTCAACACCTGCTGCATAAAGACGCGGTGCTGGTGGTGGAAGGGGAAGTCACCTTTGATGATTACTCCGGTAGCCTGAAAGTCCGCTCGAAGAAAGTGATGAAAGTAGTGGATGCCCGCAGCCATTATGCCCGTCGTCTGGTTCTTGACGTTTCTTATGAGCAGATTGACGGTCATTTTGAAAGAAAACTGTCGTCCATTCTGGGCGGGCAGCCGGGGCAACTTCCGGTCAGGATTGATTACCATCGGGACGATGCCCGGGCCAGCCTGATGCTTGGTGAGCAATGGCTGGTCAGCCCCAGTGATGAATTGGTGCTGGAGCTTAGACAGTGGCTTGGCAAGCATGCTGCGAACGTTGAGTATGCCTGACAGAAGGACTTACTGAGTGTACTGCATTGAGGTAGACCTGAAATGGGAGCTGTGGTGTGAGTCTTTTGTTGTTTCCCTTTTCATGGAAAAGAATAACAAAACGATTTAGTCACGAAGAAAACTTTTCCTTGCAATGCGGGTCAATGAGGGTCAATCCGGGTCGGACTCCGGGCTTCACATAAGTAGTTAGCCAAATGAAATCATATTTTCTGACTAAGTGATCAGTCATTCTGCGACGTTACAAGTCCGGTCATATAGCTTCGGCTATGCTCCGTACGTTGTGCCTTGCATAGCAACTGCCGACTTAGCCAGAAATATACGATTCTATTTGGCCAACTACTTAACACCGAACTTTCTATTTATCTTCAACTGCAACGCTTCCAGATTAATGAATGCATCTTCTACACTCATCCGTTCTGCAGGGTCATGGGCTATCAATTGGAGAATAATGGATACGAGCTCTTTATACTTGCTCGGGTCATATCCCAACGTTTTAAGCGTTGAATTTATCGCATTTCTTTTAGTTTCCTCCTGCTCTTGAGAAAAGAGATGATTATTTGCCGGGCATGAATAAGGAAATCGGGATGGAAAATTAAAATCCCCTGGCAAAGACCCGCAAATTACTGTCAACATAGTCATTCCAAGTCCCCAGGAATCACATTTCTTGTCATGCCTGGGTACCCTCCCCTTGGTTTCAGAAAAAGACAACTCCGGGGCCATATACTCATGGCAGCCATGGTATACATCACAGTAATCATTGAGTGTACTCATGCCAAAGTCGATAATTTTCAACATTCCTGTTTCTTCGTTATAGACTATGTTGTCTGGTTTTATATCCTGATGAATTATGCCTTGCTGATGAATCTGGTATAAACCTCTGCTGATTTTATATGCTAACTCTACTGCCTCCTTTATGGAGAATGGCTGCCTGGTTTTAAAAGTATCTTCCAGTGTAGAGCCTGCTGCATATTCCATGGCAACACCATAATATTCGAACCCATCACTTTCAAAGGGATTAAGGATAGATTTACCATCTTCTCGTGAAACAAATTTAAAATCGTCATTCGTGAGAAATTTATATTTATCTCTATTTCTGAAAATCGCAAATTCAGTGCCAATAACTTCAGGGCTGTCAACCAAAGCTGCATTTAAATCCTGACCATAATCACCATAATCAGAAGCGAATGAAGTCTTTAAAAAAAGTTTATAAGAGCTATCGGGCTTTGATAAACGATAAGTACTTCCGCATTCAATATGGTTTTTTTGATCTACAGTTACGCCTCAAAGAGTCAAGTTGATCAGGTAGGAAAAATAAACCTGCCAGCTCCTGGCGCAAGAATTTCTAAGGAGCTTTCCGGATCATAGTAAAATAGTTTTTAAATTCAGGGGGTGCAAGACAAATTTGGGGAATTTTCATTGAAGTATAAGGTTAGATTATATGACCAAATGAAATTTAAACTATCTTGTTTGCAGGCTGCACCAATTTTCAGAGTTGCCTGAAAAGCAAATGGCCATGAACTTAGTGAAATTTTTATGAGAGGAACTTTAATTTATGACTCCTGTTAATGATTGCCAAACGGCGCTGCCAGCACAATCAAACCAAGAGATTACCCCAATAACAGCCGATCAGGGAAAGTTTAACAACCTGTCGACTACCGTTGTTCCCGGGGCTTCTGCCGCGATACCACAGGCTGATAATTCCCGGTCCGGATCAGAGTTGTTAATCAAATATTCACCCAGCCTGGTGGACTCCGATACCAGCTTAGCGGCAACAGGTTCGCCTTCACTGGTATTTCGGAATATGGAAAAACTTGAAATTCAGAACCCTCGAACCTCTCTTGACCATTTTGGGAAATACTTCCGGTGTGCAGATGGCAAATTGAGGAAGACGGATTGCGAAGCATGTGGTAATACCCTGAAAGAGATTACAGGAGTTTGTGATCTCAATAATTTTTATCAAGGTGAATATCATCAATCTTTGAATAAGGGATTCAGACATTTTCGTTACCCTGGTTCAATACATGCTGGTCAACTTGATGATGGTATGTTTTTCCTCAAGATGCTGAACCCCTGCCAATGTGAATGGCAATTTAAATTAGATCATCACCGCCAAAGCATCCAGTACCTGGGGAATGATGAATTCGAGGTATTCCCCGGAATTCACCCTTATTCCCTCTATTGCGGAAAGACCTTTGAAGAAGCACTGGCAACTTTTGAACAGGCTTGCCAAGGCACCGACATAGCGACTTTCATCAGGCCGCTGCTGGGATTTGGGTCTGACTCTTTTGGTACGATCCTTGACGCACAAAAACCGAAAGTCCCGGAAAGACCACCGGAAGACCCAGAGCGTATTGCCATTGCTGAGGAGGATATGTCTTTATTCTGATACCACTCAGGTCTATTCTCTGCCGTTCTGTCTGTCCCGTTGCTCCTAGGAGGCTGTCCGAGAATAGACTGCCCTACTGCGGTGGCAGCAAATTGGT
>NZ_JAHHPM010000535.1 GCF_024606345.1 Endozoicomonas sp. YOMI1 | reverse complement strand
TTCAGAATTGCCCGGCTCTGCAACGCCAATGACAGCACTGCCAAGTTCCAGGCCGACCAGCCCAATGACTTTTTCGCCGTCTTCGACAGTTTCACAATCAGCCAGTTCTGTAACGTCAACGCTATCAAGCTCACAGCTGGAAAGTACACCTGCTTCGTCGTCAGATTCGACAGTTTCAGAATTGCCCAGCTCTGCAACTCAAATGACAGCGCTGCCAAGTTCCAGGCCGACCAGCTCAGTGGCTTTTTCGCCGTCTTCGACGGTTTCACAATCAGCCAGTACTGCAATGACATCGTCATCCGCGTCAAGTTCTCAGACGACCAGCTCAATGGCTTTTTCGCCGTCTTCGACGGTTTCACAATCAGCCAGTACTGCAATGCCAACGCCAGCACTGTCAATTTCTCAGTCGGCTAGCCCAATGGCTTTTTCGCCGTCTTCGACGGTTTCACAATCAGCCAGCTCTGCAACGCCATCGTCATCGATGTCAAGTTCTCAGCTGCCCAGTTATCCTGCTTCATCGTCAACGCAGACAACGTCAGAATCGTCGAGTTCAGCGGTTGCGCCTGCAACTTTCCCAACCTCCCCAACCTCACCACCCACCAGCCCGACAACCATCCCGCCGGGCTGCAGGGGTGAGCAGATTCCGGTTCAGAGCAGTAATGACCTGGCCAAAATCGGGAAGAAGGAGGAGCCATGCTTCCCACCCAATGGTAACTACACACAAACCGATGATTTTGTTGCTGGCAACCACCGGCCCATCCCGGACTTTACCGGTAAGTACAACGGTAACGACAAGCGCATTGGCAACCTCAACGACTGCGTGTTTAAGAATATGAAGGGCGATGGGAAAGTTCATAACCTGGTCATCCAAAATTCCCATATTGAACGCTCAGGAAAAGTTGATGATGCATTAGGCTTTATCGCCTGCACCATGGAGGGGGAATCAAGCCAGGAAAATAACCGTGTGCAACATTCAAGCATCAAAATTAAAGACACGTCGTTCTTGATGAGTAAGCAGAACATGCAGGTGGGGATGCTGGCAGGCGAAATAAAAGACAATGCATCACTGAAGGGTAACCGGATTGAAAACTCAGCCATTGAGGTTCAGGGAATGGGCATTAACGCAGGCATGGTGACTGGGAAAGCTCAGCATAATTCGGTCATCGAAAACAGTGATATTGATCGCTGTAATATCTCATTGTCACGATATAACACCGGTTATAGCGATAATGGGTTGGGGATAAATATCAACGTTGGGCTGGTGGCAGGAAAAATTACCGGAGGTGGAGAAGGAAATGAAGTCATGGTCAGCAAATCAACGCTGACAGATAGCAACCTTGTCAACAGCTCCTACACACAGGTGTGCGGTTGTTTAGACAAAACGGTTTATGCCGCCAATGTGGGCGGTGTGGCAGGGTTCGCAAAACATGCGGTTATTTTGGATACCCATGCCAGTAACAACAACATAACGCTTATTTCCCAGGAAAGGGGGCATATTGCCGTGGTGGCTGCTGATGCCGATCATTGTGAAATCCGGGGGACTATTGCCAGTAACAATCGCTTGCGGGCAGATTATGCATGGCGGCCGATGTATATGAAAAATAATCCAAGCCTCGTCGGTGTCGTCACCGCCGGTTGTTACAACAGCAAAATCGAAAATACCCGGGATATCAACTCGACATTAATCAACGAGGGGGCACTAAATTTCTCTCCATCAGCGGATGAGGCAGGGCATGCAGCCGTCGGTGCCGCTTTTTCCAACGGTTGTACCATCCAGAACACCACGGCCACAGGAACCCGTATTGAAACCAATGGACAAGGCGGTTCCGTGGCGATTGCTGCGGCGTTTAATTATGAGCGTACCGAGGTTCGCCAGACAACCGCTATTGACTGCCAGCTGTTAGCCATCGGCCCGGACAGAAATGGCCATAATACCAATGGGAATGGTGCTGTCGCAGTGGCTGTGGGTCGTCGTCATGATGATTTTGGGGTCATTAGTGATACCACTGCTTGCAACAGTAACATTACGGGCCGTTACACAGGCATTGCCGCTGGCGGCCTTGCCCGTACATTTTCTGACACGGTTGCTTGTAACACCAACCTGATCAGTTGGAAGGATAACAGCACCAGGCCGGAAAATTCTGGTTGTGATGAGGCAAATTGCCCCGGGGAAAGCACTAACGCTCCCCCCATACTACTTACTACCACTGCAGCTGGCGGCGACCATACAACAACTGAAGTATTATCTTCAACTCTGGCAACTTTCTCATCATCGTCAACATCACAACTGACCAGTTCAGCATCTTCATCAACAGCTCTGTTCTCAAGCAAAGATCAATCGCCCACTGTTGCTAAACAATTGTCGTTCAAAACAGTAACGGCTACGACACGCCAGTCACTGCCATCTGCCAATGTGTCTTCTTCATTGGTTAATGGAACCGACAACCGCACTATTTCATCCCTTAACACCGACGAAGTGGATGCAGGCACTCCGTTCCCCCTGGCCGGAGGGCTGGTATTGGGAATTCTCGCTGGTGGCATTGTGTATGCCGGCTACCAGTGGTACAAGGGCTATCAGCAAGGGTTCAGGGGGACAGATTTGCTCCTGCGGCCCATTAAAGTTGCGATTTGCTGCCATGATTCACCAGCTATGGGAGACAGACAGGATAGCATGGAACTGGTTTCTTTGAGGCAGGGTGATCGGTAACAATGACACGGCGAACCCGGAGAAGTGATGGTATTCGAACGCTTGGATGGCTACCGGATACCCCGGTGTTCAGAACCCACTGGTTATCAACCCGTTAAAACTGCAGTGGGATGATGTCGGTATGCTTTGCGTTCAGGTAATGTTTTTCTCAGGTCTTTAAGCTTCTCCGGGTCCCAGACATTGATTTTCCAGAATACTTTATTACCTAACCATAAATAGAGTTTCATTACGTTGATCAGGAAGTTTTTGAGTTTGGCTTTAAAGCCTTCCCAACGAGCCCTGCGGCTGGCGTATTGTTCATAGGCTGTTCCTGTTTTGGCAAGATCTGCCCTGGTTGCTGATCCCAGCTTTCTGCCAAGTTTGGCACCAACCACCAGAAAGTTATTCAACGAGCGGTAATAGGGGAGCGAGGTGGCTGCATCCCCGGCAATGCAGATGAGCTTTCCTGATGGCGTTACATGGTGCACTTTTCGGGCATGAAAAATAGACAGGGTATGGGGGGTTAATTCTTCAGTGCCAGCAATGATGGTTTCCTGGCAGAATTGATATTTTATCGTTTGCCAGTTTTTTATTTTTTCTTTCAGGCGATCACTCACATGACTGTCGGAGAGCTTTGCTGCATTGCCAAGGTTGTAGCCAGACAGACTGTCAAACTCTTCTTTTGAAATAAAAAAGTCGATGGTGACCTCATTAGTCTTTTCATTGAGTTGGCGAATTCTCTCTTCAACCGGTGATAACATCACTTTAAAGGTTGCATAAACATAGCGGGAAAAATTAAGCAAGCCAGTGGCCAGCTTTTTCGTTGGACCCTGGACCTGGTATTTAACCCTGACTCGATATTGAAGGTCTTTTTTAGCTGTAAACTCACTATCTTCATCGGTTGATGACAGTTCGGAGAAAACAATATCTTCCCCCCGGTAGTCGGGATTATCTGCCATTTTCAGCAACGCTTTTCTACTTTTTGAATGTGCGCCATCGGCACAGACAAGGGCGTCAAACAGGGCTTCTCCTGATTTGAACTTGACTTTACCATCACCAATGGCAACAACTTCGTAATCACTGCCAGCGTGCATGGTTATGCCCATTCGTTGGGCAATTAACTTCAGATCCGTTTCAAACTCTTTACAGCTGATATGGCCATGCTGCCTCCGGATTTTATCTCTAAGCTGGTTCATTCCCTGTGTTAAAATTGGATGGTCATAGCACTTTAATGATCTGAAGCATTGGTCATCAATGTTAACCGTGTGATTTCGAGCGTATTCGGCTCTCTTTTCAAACATGACGATATCGGTATCAGGCTGCTTTGCCTTCAATTGCAATGCGTTCTGCAGGGCAACAGGCCCCATTCCTACATAGGCTACTTTGAGGGCTCGATGATTCAGAGGTTGGCCAGTCCGTGGCAGTTGTTCTTCACTGAACTTTTTCCTATCGTTCTCCAACTCTTCTGATACCGCTATTTCAGGTACTGTATGATTTAAAAATAAACCCGGATAGCGCTCATCCCCGCCTGGTGTTGCTTCCCTGACCATGTCTTATCAGCTCCATCTGTGAAATAACTATTTGATAAAACTAAATTATCTGTTTTGGGTAATGCAGTGCGATGGTTGATTAAATCGCACTGATACAAGTTGGACATTTATTTTAGAAAAACGTTCGTTTTAATTTTAATTATTTGGTGATCAATCGATTCAATGTGCTGGCGGGGAGATTGCAAAATAGGATGCTTTATCAATAATTGATCAGCAATGGGTTGGTGTTTTTTTATCACCCGGAGCTAAGTAGTTAACCAAATGAAATCATATTTTCTGACTAAGTGATCAGTCACTC
>NZ_JAHHPM010000534.1 GCF_024606345.1 Endozoicomonas sp. YOMI1 | reverse complement strand
GGTTATCAGTACAGCTGGTTCAGTGACCAATATCGCTCATGGAAGAACCAGGTAGACGTGGTCATGCGGCAAAACCATACTGCCGGAGAAAAGCTCTTTATTGACTATGCCGGTCAAACGATGCCTGTCGTTGATCAGTACACTGGCGAAGTACGACAGACACAGATTTTTATCGCCACACTGGGAGCCTCCAGCTACACCTATGCTGAAGCCACCTGGAGCCAATCGCTTCCAGACTGGGTGGGCTCACATGTTCGTGCCTTTGACTATTTTGGAGGTACTCCCAACACACTGGTTCCCGATAATTTAAAATCAGGTGTGAAACAGCCCCATCGGTATGAACCGGTGATCAACCCTACCTATCAGGACCTGGCCGAGCATTACCGGGTAGCCGTTGTACCCGCCCGGGTCAGAAAACCACAGGAAAGGCCAAGGTTGAATCTGCCGTACAGGTGGTCGAACGCTGGATACTGGCCAGACTGCGTGACCAGACATTCTTTACCCTGTCGGCACTGAACAAGGCGATTCGCAACCTGCTGGATGATCTGAACAGCAAACCGTTCCAGAAATTACAGGGTAGTCGTCGTTCACTTTTTGAGGGGCTGGACAAACCGGCACTCAAGCCTTTACCTGCAGAGCGTTATCAATACGCTGAGTGGAAAGAGGTCCGGGTACACATTGACTACCATGTGGCAGTAGAGGGCCATTATTACTCCGTGCCTTACCAGCTGGCCAAAAAGCAACTCTCTGTGCGCTTCACCCAGAATACGGTTGAGTGCTTTTACCAGGGTAAACGGGTCGCCAGTCATCAGCGGTTGTACCAGAAAGGCCGGTATAGCACTCAGCCTGAACACATGCCGGAAAAGCACAGACAACATGCCGAGTGGACACCGGAAAGACTCCAGAACTGGGCCGCCCAAACAGGTCCTGAAACAGAAGCAGTGATACGACGAATCCTCTCAGACCGCCACTATCCGCAACAAGGCTATCGCAGCTGCCTTGGCATCATGAGTGCTTGCTCTCCAGATTATTAACTAAACTCAGCTTCTAACCACTCCGAACAGGCAAAGGGTTACATCATCATTTGAAATGATGAAGTTCACACTGCAACTGTCTTTCAGTTATCGGTTAATGGCTAGCCC
>NZ_JAHHPM010000533.1 GCF_024606345.1 Endozoicomonas sp. YOMI1 | reverse complement strand
CCAATAGCAGGGCTACTTGTGCCCTCGGGTATTGCGAGGAATTCCAACGAAGATCATAACAACCAATGTTGAGCTCGTTGCGGTTTTAATCAAGAGTGGTATTTCCAGCCTTACTCAATGATTGTATCCGGTGCGATTCGGGTATTGTTCAGTTGCCACTGTTCAATATCTGAGTCTTTTATAATGGTTCCGATAAAACAACTTTTGCTGAAGTGAGCATCGGTCAGGTCGGTATGCTCGATCAGCAAATGATTCAGATGGCAATGGTTAAATGTTGGCGCCTTTTCCACACTGAAACAGTCGGTGAAAACGCCTTCATTGAAGCTGACCTTGTTGAATACGGTATTATCCAATTGGGCATTGGTTAAGCTTACACGTTCCCAAACACACTGAGATATTTCGGTATTGGTCAGACTGACAGACTGAAGTTCACAGTCAGCCATGGTGACTTCATTCATTTTTGCCTTGGAAAAAGAGGGGCCTTCATCAAAACTTTCACACCCCCTGAATGATGTGTTGTTGATCACCGCATTGTTGAATGATGTTTTGGTGAGCGTACAGTGACGAAACTCCATATCCTGAATCTCTGCATGTGAGAAATCTGTATTGTCAAAGAATCCGTGGATGATATGACTGTTGTATAAACGTATTTCCCGGCAGGAACTGTTGTGGAAGGTTTGTGCGGTCATATCACAATTCTCAATCACCGCTCTCTCCAGCACGGCATGATCAAAATTCGCTGCTGAGAGGTCGGTATCAATGACTCGGGCGTTGGTCAGGTTGGCGTGACGAAGGTCAGCCCCATTCAAGTTACAGCCATCCAGAATGCAGTCCCGCAGATCGGTATGGCGAAAATCGGCACCGCGGAGATCACAGTTTTTCCAATAACCGCCACGCAGTTTGCCGGACCGGAATTTACAGCGCTTCATCAGGCTGTTTTTAAAGCGCATGCGCTCCAGATCCCGATTATGCAGAGATAGTCCGGTAAAGTCGGATTGATCAGGGGCGGTCCATCCCGGGTGGAGACTTTCCAGCAATGCCCGCTGTTGTGCAGCCTTCTCTTTTTCCTGCTCAAATTGAGAAGCTAACCCTGATGTCTGTTGGACCTGATATTTGCCAACCTCTTTTTTTACCAGAATGCTGTTATTGGTTGTTAAGCCAGAGGTTTTGAGCCCATCGGTATCCAGAATGTTGTGGTTACCAGACGTTGCTGAAGCTTTCTTTTTTTGTGAAGACTTCTTTTCTGAAGACTTCGATGATGGGCGTTGTTTCTGTGGCACAGGTGGAAATCTCCGGACGAACTCGTTTCATTCTGAGTCGCCCGGATAGGTGAAAGGTTTAGCCTTTCTTGGTATTGCTCGAGCGGTTCCTTAACAGCCGAAGGGCATTAGCAGTGACCAACGCCGTGGCACCAGTATCAGCAAGAACAGCAGCCCAGAGTCCGGTCATGCCCAGCAGGGTAGTGACCAGGAACACGGCTTTACTGCCCACGGCCAGAAAAATGTTCTGGCGGATAACGGTCATGGTAGCGCGGGAAAGACCAATAAGGTCAGCGAGTTCTGCCACACGGTTATGGGTAAGCGCACAATCTGCGGTTTCAAGAGCGACGTCGGCACCAGATCCCATGGCAATCCCGATATCTGCCGTCTTCAGTGCAGGGGCATCGTTGATGCCGTCACCGATCATGGCAACCCGACCTTGTTTTCGCAACGACTCAATTTCAGCAGATTTATCCCCGGGCAGCAGACCCGCGCGATACTCTATTCCCAATTGGCTGGCGATGGCTGTCGCAGCGCGCGGATTGTCGCCAGTGAGCATGATACTGTTGATACCCATGGCTTTAAGGGCTGCGATGGCATTCGGGGCATCGGTTCTTGGGTCATCCCGAAGGGCAATAAAGCCCACTAAATGCCCTTCAACCGTCACCACAGCGATGGTATTACCCTGCTCTTCAAGCTGTTCGAGCGTCTGTTGGGCGCCTGCAACCAAGTCAATACTGTCCTGTAAGTGTCGTGGGGAGCCAATAACAACCGTTTTGCCTTCAACCTGGCCTTGAACACCCAGCCCTGGTTTGGCCTCAACTTCCCCCGCGACAGGGAGCCTGATATTTATTTCATCAGCCCTGGCTACGATGGCTTTGGCCAGTGGATGTGTTGAACCTGACTCAACGGCTGCAGCCAGTCGCAGGACTTCTTGCTCTGGGTTGGGCTCTGGGTTGAATGTTGAACGGTCAAACGATGCTATGTGAGTAACGGCAGGCTTTCCTTCAGTCAGTGTGCCGGTTTTATCAAAGGCGACCGTTGTTACCGAACCCAATAGCTCAAGGGCTGCGCCACCCTTGACCAGTGCACCATTGCGAGATGCTCTGGCCAGGGCCGAGGTAACAGCAGCAGGCGTTGAAATCACCAGTGCACATGGGCAGGCGATCAGTAACAGTGCCAGTGCTTTGTAGATCCATTCTACCCAGGGCCCGGCGAATACCAGTGGAGGAATAAAAGCCACCAGTACTGCCATAAACATCATTAATGGTGTATACCAGCGGCTAAAAGCATCAATAAAACGTTCAACTGGCGCTTTTCGCTCTTCTGCTTCTTCGATCAGACGGATTATACGGTCAACTGCACTTTCTCCGGGCTTTGAAATTACCCTGAGTCGGGCTACCCGATCCACAGATAGCGAGCCAGCCATTACACTATCACCGGGGTTATGTTCTACAGGGACGGATTCTCCGGTTAGTGCGCTTTCATCGAAGCTAACGTTGGGCGTTAAGAGTTCACCATCAACGGGCAGACGACTGCCCGGTAATATTTCGATGATGTCTCCTGGTTTCAGGGTATGGGCAGAAACCTCTGTTTTATGCCCATCGCGGTCAATCTGGTAAGCCGTTTCTGGTGTAAGGGCCATCAGCTTCTGGACACCCTGTCGAGCCCTCCCTGCAGCAAACGCTTCCATATGTTCACCGATCATGAACAGCAGAAGCACCATGGCGGCTTCAACGGTTTCACCCAGAAACAGGGCACCAATGGCCGCGATGCTCATCAGGGTTTCGATGGAGAAGGGAGAGCCACTCCCGGCTAATTGCCATGCTTTAGTCGCAACAGGGTAAAGCCCCCAGAGTGTCGCCAGGTAAAAAAGCACGTTGCCAGCAACGGGAAAGGTGCCCTGAATCAATACCGCGACCAGCATAAATAAAGCCAGTGACATAATGCGCCAGTATTTTTTCAGGAAACTGTCAGCTGCCGTTTCTGAAGCAGCGTCGTCTTTAACCGAAAAGCCCAGTTCTTGGAGGGTCTTAAGGATGTCATCACTGATGCCTGCTCGATTTTCAACCTCTGCCAGCAGGCGCTCCGTTGCGAATGTTACCCGGGCCCGGGTAACACCATTCAGCCCTTTTACGGCATTCTCAATTTTGGCGGCACAGCTTGGGCAGTCCATGCCTGTGATGATCCAGCTCAGCTGCATACTACCGGAAACTGAAGAAGTCTGACTGTCTATTGTAGAAGCTTCTGACTGAGGGTTATTGCTGCAGCATGAAGATGCAGCACAGCTACTTTTCATTGTGTCACTCTGTGGGCTTGCATTTTGGTTTGCTGAGCAAGATGGCATGATTTCACTCACAATAGTATAAGAATAATTTTATATAAATATAATTTTATATGTATGGTGCGTCAAGCCATGAAAATGCATATCGTTAAGTGGCACTATGCAATTATTTAGCGTCTGTATTGAAGCAGTTTTCAGCGTGATGATTTGTGTTCGTAATCCATCAACAACCTGATGGTTATTGATTCTTAACCTAATGGTTAGTGATTCTTCATGGTTAAATATTGAATAATGATCAGATACTTTTTTGAGATATTGTAATATGTTAACTGGATGCCATGGGGGTAATTTCCCAGTAGAACAAAAAAGACCTTTAATCACCAATTATCAGAAAGCTGACGAAAAGCAGCAGGTCTCAAAATGCCGACTCTTTATAACGAGGGAGCTTTATAATATTGCATTTGTTGGAAATTATGGACGTGATATCAGTCAAAGACATATAAAACAACTGATACCAGACGCAATATTACTGCCCACTGATAATGGCGACGATGAAATCGAGATGCCTGAAAATGACAAAGGCAGTATCATGATTCTGGATATGGGGCAAACACTGAAAACAGTACGTTTTTTTAATACCTTTAACCCCATTAAAGAAGTGGCAGATGCCAATGTGGAACAGCTTGAAATAGTTCTTGGTTATAAAAATGGTGAATTGTTAAAACACATAGAAATGCCTGAGTGTGTTAAACAAAACCTGCTTACTTTGTTTAAGTTTGGAAGAGATGGCCTGGCTCAACAAATAGGTTATCAAAAAACTGAAACCAGAGATATTATGTTGGATAGCTTCGTTTGCTTCCATTTTGCGCAGTTCCTTTGCTCTGATCACACAGCATCGTTACAAAATCGTTTTGCGTTCATTAACGAAATGAAATCCCATGAAAAAATTCTTGGCGATAAATATTGTTCGATTTTTCCAGTAGAAATACAGGATGGCGTTTATAGAATAAACAACAGGAATCCTGAGAGTATTGAGCAGCATAATACTCTGAACGCTGGAGCTCGATTGTTGTTTTACATGCCCCAATTTAATAAGAGACCCAAATTACACCACTCAGGTGTTTACCTGGGTGAAGGTTATTTCATTGCCAAAGAAGGTCCTGCTAATGTGGTGGTCACCACGATTGATAATTATATGAAAAAATTATCAGAGTCATACGAACATGACCAGCTAATTTTTGCGGCTATCCCCCTTGTTTGTGATGGCTCCTCATTTTATGGACACCTTGCCTGAAGCTTTGAGAGACAAGGCGTTATGAAGTGGCATGATCGGGGGCAGTTCAATATTCTGCCAGTACTTTTCAGCTATTTTACGTATGCTCCTTAACATGATTGGCCAGATCAAGAATGACATGCCGGATATGGTGGTCATCCAACTCATAGAGTACCTGCTTTCCTTTGCGGGTTGATTGCAGGATTCTGGCTTCCCGCAAACTGCGCAGATGATGGCTGGTTAAAGGCTGCGACATACCCGAAATTTCCGATAGACAGCATACAGGCTGTGGCTCTTCAAGACAGGCAATGACCAGCTGCAGTCTTTTGGTGTCTCCCAGTAGCTGGAAAATTTTTGCCAGTCGCCCCATGTCCTGTTCAGACAGCTCAGGCAGCAGAGAACAACAGGTTTGATGCATATCGACCATAGGCTTGTCCGAACCTTAAGAAATAATTATTGGTAATGGTATTGCGCCATGAAGGCTTAGTCTATTTTTCTGAGTTTGCATCATCAGTCGATAAACACTTTCCGAGCTTTGCTGCTGGTGGCAAAATGCTCTCAGCAAAAAATCGGGCGACAATGACAAGCCGTTGATAGCGGTATGAGCCTGCACCAATAAATAATCTGGCCAGCCTGGCGAAAGGATGGCCACAACAAGCCGGGTTGTGTACTGTGAAAACCAAAGCGCTTCGAGCAGATATTCTACTACTGGGGGTGTCTGCCATATGGGGGTTTGCCTTTGTTGCCCAGATCAAAGGCATGGAGCATCTTGGACCATTTCTGTTTAATGCCTGCCGTTTTGCTCTGGGCTTTATCTCGTTATTACCGGTTTATTTTCTATTGGAAAACATCTCCGGAAAGAAAGTTTCCGGTAATAAACAGAAATACGACAGTCAATTGCTGTTGAAATGGGGGCCATTAACCGGTGTAGTGCTTTTTCTTGCTTCATCCTTTCAACAGGTTGGTCTGTTGTATACCACAGCGGGCAACTCAGGTTTTATCACCGGTTTCTATATCATTCTGGTGCCTATACTGGGGATCTGGTTTGGGCATAGCACCCGCTCTGCAACCTGGCTGGGTGGGGCCATTGCGCTGGCGGGCCTGTATTTCCTGACCGTACAGGATGGCCTGAACTTTAATAAAGGTGACGTGCTGACTTTAGGTTCTGCCCTTATGTATGCCGTTCAAATACTGCTTATTGGCTGGCTTTCCCGGCATGTTCACCCTCTGAGGCTGTCATTAATACAGTTTTTTATGACCGCTTTATGCAGCATGATGGTTGCTCTTTATTTTGAACCCATCAGCCTTGATGCCATTCTAAAAAGTGCAGGGCCTTTGCTGTTTGCCGGTGTTCTGTCTACTGGTGTCGCCTTTACGATTCAAATCATTGCCCAGAGAGATGCAGCCTCTTCCCATGCGGCAATCATTATGAGTCTGGAAGCTGTTTTTGCCGTACTGGGAGGATGGTTATTGCTGGACGAACAGCTTGGTCTGAGAAGTTTGTCAGGGTGTGGCCTGATGATGACTGGAATGCTACTGTCGCAACTTAGACGCTCCAGAAAAGAGGCATAAAAAGGAAAACAGATGGGTTTGCAAGCTGTGTGGAAAATAGCTTTGTGTAACTTCCATATTCCCAGTGTTGCCTGGCCGCCTTTCCGATATTACTCCGGATTTAGCTGATCTTCTAAGCTCTCTGGTATCCGTATTGGTGCTGTGTCCACAAAAAAGCACCTTGTAAACCCATCTGCTTGTTACTGCCGACTATTTATTATTCTTGTTATAAAACGCTCTGATGAGTCGGCGCTAAACCCTGTTATTGTTTTTATGGTGGGTGTTTTGTTCTTGTTGCTTTGACTAATACAACTATCGTGCCAAAAAAAAGAATAATCCCCTCATGCCCTGATATACGTAGTTTCAGAATGACAGCATATTTTTTATGATTAAATAATGCACAGTTTATAGGTTGCTATTTGTTACGTGGTTCGCACAAAGTGTGACAATGGTCCCTGCAGGGTAACAAATGTTGCCTCTTTGCCTCAGGGCAAAATCCACTAAATCGTTGAGACAGCCTGTTTTTCAGGCAGTTGCTGCCGACGTTATTACATGTTTGATTATTTCGGTTATTCCGTTTGTTCTGCTCCTGCACTAAGGATTATCCTTTGTGCCTCTGCTGACACTGACTGTTATATCAGCAGTTCTGGTTGCACTTTTGTTGAAAAAAACGGCTGACAAATCGGTTGAAAACGTAGGAAAACAATGAGCGAACACGACCAATGCATCCATACTGGCCTCACAGGCCGTTTGTTGCTGGAGAACTCCCTGCTGAATAAAGGGACCGCTTTTTCTATGGAGGAGCGGAGTGAGCTGGACCTTCATGGCCTTCTGCCGCCAAGGGTAGAGTCGATGGAAGAACAATGTCGTCGAGCTTATAAGTCTTTCTCAGCCAAGCCTACGCCGATACTGAAGCATATCTACCTGCGCGCATTGCAGGATACCAACGAAACACTGTTTTATGCGCTTCTGCAACGTTATCTTCAGGAGATGCTGCCTGTCATCTACACACCGGTTGTAGGGCAGGCCTGTCAGCGCTTCAGTGACCTCTACCGTCGACCAAGAGGCATCTACATTTCCTATCCCCAGCGTGAACATATCTCAGCCATGCTGGCCAACTTCAAGCGTAATATTGAAGTGCTTGTTGTCACTGATGGTGAGCGTATTCTGGGTCTGGGCGACCAGGGTATTGGTGGCATGGGGATCTGTATTGGCAAGCTGTCTCTCTACAGTGCGGTGGGTGGCATTGCACCAAACAAAACACTGCCTATCGTACTGGATTGCGGCACCAATAACCGACAGTTACTGAATGACCCGAATTACCTGGGGTGGCGTCATGAGCGTATTGCAGACGATGAATACTATGCGTTTGTGAACGACTTTATCCGTGCACTTAAACGTCGCTGGCCAAAAGCATTGTTACAATTTGAAGACTTTGCCATCAACCATGCAACACCGCTGTTGGAAAAATACCGGGATGAACTCTGTTCTTTCAATGATGATATTCAGGGCACAGCCGGTGTTACTGCAGCATCGCTGCTGGCGGCGGCCAAAGCCGCAGGTAAGTCCATTGCGGAGATGACAATTGTCTTCCTTGGTGCCGGCTCAGCCGGTTGCGGTATTGCCGAGCAGCTGATCCGTCTGATGGTTGGCCGGGGGCTCAGTGATGAAGAAGCCCGTCAGCGAATCTTCATGGTTGACCGCTATGGCGTGCTGAATGACCAGATGGAAGACCTGCGGCCGTTCCAGCAGAGGCTGGTACAAAGTTGTGAAGAACTCCGTCAATGGGGTTGTGATGAGAATCCCGGATTGCTAGACGTCGTCACCCACGCCAGGCCTGACGCTATCATCGGAGTATCAGGTCAGCCAGGCCTGTTCACCCGGAAAGTCATTGAGAAAATGGCTGAGAATCATGAGCGACCCATTGTCTTCCCACTGTCAAATCCAATCAGCCAGGTTGAAGCCACACCGGAAGATATTATTCAGTGGAGTGAAGGTCGAGCGTTGATTGCTACTGGCAGCCCATTTGATCCGGTTGACTACAATGGTAACCGTTACCCCGTCGCTCAATGTAACAATATCTACATCTTTCCGGGGCTGGGTCTAGGTGTTCTGGCCAGTGATGCTGAAAGAGTATCCGATGGCATGCTGGATGTGGCGGTTGAAACACTGGCCATGGCCTCGCCAGTGGCTATGAATCCGGAAGCCGCTTTACTGCCTGAATTGAACCGTATTCACCAGGTGACCTGTGATATAGCGATTGCCGTGGCCAGAAAGGCCCAGGAAGAGAGGCTGGCACCAAAATGTGAACAAACTGCATTGGAAGCCAGGGTCAGAGGCAAGCGTTGGAGTCCTGAATATCGTAGAGTCTATCTGTCTGATTCTTGAAAGTAGTATCTGGATTTGCCATGTTGTTGTTATTTTATGGCGTTTTTTTGTTTGCGACTGGTCATACATAATGGGCGTGCCAATAGCATCTGTAATTCAATAACTTGTTGATATATTAGGAGGTAATTTTTTCTTCACCTTTCTGTTTATTCCATGGACAAGGGGCAATCTGTTACTTGCTGAGTACCGGGTTGTGAGGATTGTAACGCTGGTAACACACTAACATGGTTCAAGGTTTATGCACTTCTATACGACTGATCAGACCTTCGTTGGAGAAAAAAATCCTTTCTACACCTGGTACATTCACAGATTCATCCGATTCAATATCAGTACCCGTTCTGACAAACTCAAGTTCTACACAACAGCCATTCAGGCTTCGGTAGCTGTTGACATACCAGTTCACGTCGGGAATTTTTGAAAAAAAAGTGGTCATCATATCGAGAATGGCGGTCTTTCCCTGAAAGTCACCAAGAAAGGCAGAGTAGTAGCTGGCACTTTCATCAAGCATCGCAGATATCCAGTCAAGCCTGTGCGCATTGCACAGAGCAATATAGGCTCTGGCGGCTTCAATTTGTTCATCGTTGGTCATAATTTGAGATGCCAATGGTTTATACTCAAGTCTCACAACATAGCACTAACCCGACATATCGACCTGCTTCAAGTTGTCACAGGCTAAATTATAGAGAGTGAAGAAGATAGAAGATAGTTAAGCCAGAAAGGGGGGTTAGAATGAAAAAATAAACAAACAGACAGGTTTACAGATACACAGAAGCTCTTTATTTCTTCCCTGTCGAATGCCCGCGCTGCCTTTTGTAGCCTGTTACCAGACTCAGTCAGTCTTCTCGGCTTTCTTGTCCCTGTTTGTCGGCTACCCTGAGATACCGTGCAAACCTGTCTGCTTGAGTTACCCGACCTTATATTATTATTTTTGTAGGCTGGGAGTCGTCATTGTTATTATTGTTATTTTCTGATGATTTTTGTTCTCGCCTGACATAATACAAGTGGCATGCCAGTTTTTATAAAAGTCTTTTCAGGCCTTGGTAAATAAAGGGTAAACAGGCAATTCATATTTTATAGCCAGATGTTTGGTGTTGTTTTCCTGTTACTGCGTTTACCCTCTGGATGTAACCTTCCGAATATACGTAACAAATATGAACAGGCTTAGTCGTACCAATCATTTTAGATGGTTAATAAGGCTGCTCATATTGCGCTATAGATATCAAATGCACATTGATACTTTAAATCGGGCAGTTTGACCTTATAGTAATCAGAGACTTTCTCAGGACAATAAAATGACGACATCAAACCACTTTGATTATCTGGTAATCGGCGGTGGAAGCGGTGGTATCGCTTCAGCAAATCGTGCAGCTATGTACGGTAAAAAAGTGGCGCTGGTAGAGGCTAAGCATCTGGGAGGAACCTGCGTAAACGTAGGGTGTGTTCCCAAGAAAGCCATGTGGTTTGCCGGACAAATTGCTGATGCCTGTCGTTATGGGCCTGACTACGGCTTTGATATCAGTATTGACCAGCAGTTGAAGTCATTTAGCTGGAACAAGCTCGTCAAAAGTCGGGAGGCTTACATCAGTCGTATACATGCATCTTATGAACGGGGCCTGGGTAATAATAAAATTACCGTAATAAACGGCTATGGACGATTTGTTGATGCCAGAACGGTAGAGGTGAATGGTGAGCACTACACAGCAGACCATATCACCGTTGCAACCGGTGGTGAACCCCTGATTCCAGACGTTCCCGGAGCCGAATACGGTATCGATTCGGACGGGTTCTTTGAGTTGACCGAACGCCCTGACCGGGTAGCTGTATTGGGTGCAGGTTACATTGCTGTTGAGCTGGCCGGTGTGTTACATGCCCTGGGCAGTGAAACGCATTTGCTGGTTCGTAAACACAAGCCATTGCGTAATTTTGAAGCGATGTTGTCAGATACGCTGGTAGAAGTGATGGAGTCCGAAGGTCCTCAGCTTCATACCCATTCAGTACCAAAAGAAGTTGTAAAAGAAGACGATGGTAGTTTGACCGTTCATTTGGAAAACGGTAACTCATTGAATGTTGATACGGTGATCTGGGCTGTAGGCCGTAAGCCGCATACTTCTGGCATCAACCTCAGTGCAGCGGGTGTTACGATGGATGCCCGGGGTTACATTCCGGTAGATAAATACCAGAATACCAATGTTGATGGCATTTATGCCGTGGGTGACAACATTGGCAAGGTTGAATTGACCCCGGTTGCTGTTGCAGCGGGTCGTCGCCTGTCAGAGCGCCTGTTTAATAATAAACCGGATGAGCATTTGAACTACGACAATGTGGCCACGGTTGTCTTCAGCCACCCTCCTATCGGTACAGTGGGTCTAACTGAACTGGCTGCTCGTGAGGCGTACGGTGATGAGAATGTCAAAGTGTATACTAGCCAGTTTACGGCAATGTACAGTGCATTGACCAGTCATCGCCAGCCATCACGAATGAAGCTGGTCACTGTGGGTGTCGAAGAAAAAATCGTCGGTATCCATGCTATTGGGCATGGTGCAGATGAAATGCTTCAGGGTTTTGCCGTGGCTTTAAAGATGGGAGCTACCAAGGCTCACTTTGATGACACCGTTGCCATTCACCCAACCTCCGCTGAGGAGTTTGTCACTATGCGGTGAGCCAAATTGTGGAGAGTTAAAAAGGAAGTGGCAATTTAAAAATAAAGTGACAACTTAAAAAATAAATGACAACTTCTCAAAATCCCTACTACATTTCACGACTAAGCGAGTCCTGAGTCATCAGGTACTCGCTTACAACTTTCCGTACTTCCTCAGTATAGGGTATCTGGATGCCTCGTATCCCTAAACTACCCTGACTGGCTTAAAGACGTAGAGAAAAAAGGTTATCGTAGTTACCTCAATAACCGAAACTTTAGCTCAATAGCTCTGGCTTCAGATTTTTACAGCATCAAGAACCAGCGATGGTGTTATGCGGCCTCACCATTGGAAAAAAAGCACTTTCACTATCTTGAGTTTATTGATGATGTTGCGGGTTATCTTGATCAATATCCGATAAATCCTGAAATATCTTTTCGTATTGCTAAAAGTTTTCCTGATTACCACTGATCGTACGTCATGACATAGAGAAAGTTTATTTAAGAATATACACGAATATTTTCATTCTATATACCTATAACCCAGTGAAGGTATAATAGAACCTTTCCAGTATTACCGGTGGAGCAGGCATCATGAGTGCTTGTTCTCCAGATTATCCAATAAACTCGGCATCTAACCGCTCCGAACAGGCAAAGGGCTACATCATCATCCTAAATGATGAAGTTCACACTGCAACTGTCTTTCAGTTATCGGTTAATGGCTAGCCC
>NZ_JAHHPM010000532.1 GCF_024606345.1 Endozoicomonas sp. YOMI1 | reverse complement strand
ATAGCCCCGCTATTCACCTCACAAAACCGAATTTTTATCCTCAATTTTCTGCCATGGAGGCACAGAGGAAAAGATTTTTTCTTTTCTCCGTGACTCCGTAGCAAGGTTTTTTCTTTACTGGATAAGGAAATGTGTAAGTTATTTCAGTACAGTTCCTCAGTTGAAAATACGGTTTTCCTGTTCCTGAACCCGGATAAACGTGGTTCGCTTGGACAGTTCTTTCAGTTGCGCGGCACCTACGTAGGTGCAGGTTGAGCGTACGCCTCCGAGGATATCCTGAACGGTTTCAACGATCGGACCACGGTAAGGTACTTTCACGGTCTTGCCTTCAGAGGCGCGATAGTTGGCAACACCGCCAGCGTGCTGGTCCATGGCAGTGGTGGAGCTCATGCCATAGAACAGACGGAATTGCTGACCATCTTCTTCTACCATTTCGCCGCCGGACTCATCGTGACCGGCAAACATACCGCCGATCATGACGAAATCAGCGCCACCACCAAATGCCTTGGACACGTCACCGGCACAGGTGCAGCCACCGTCGGAAATCACCTGACCAGCAACGCCGTGGGCTGCATCGGCACATTCAATAACAGCGGACAGCTGTGGATAGCCAACTCCGGTTTTAACGCGGGTAGTACAGACGGAGCCCGGGCCGATGCCCACTTTAACGATGTCGGCACCTTTCAGGATTAGCTCTTCCACCATTTCTCCGGTAACCACGTTACCAGCAATAATCACCTTGTTGGGGTGACGCTGACGAACACGGGAAACAAACTCGACAAAATGCTCTGAGTAACCGTTGGCTATATCAATACAGATAAAGCGGAGTTTGTCGTTCAGGGACAGGATTTCGGACATTTTGTCGAAATCGCTGTCGGACGTGCCGCTGCTGACCATGATATGGTTTTCAATACCTTCAGGGGCGTTGTCGAGGAAGGCTTGCCACTCTTCGACTGTGTAATGCTTGTGAACCGCAGTCAGCATTTTGTGCTCAGCCAGGGCGAGAGCCATGGCGAAAGTGCCGACGGTGTCCATGTTGGCAGCAATGACCGGCACGCCGGTCCATTCCTGGTCAGTGTGAACAAATCGGAAGGTGCGCTCCAGGCTCACCAGTGAACGGCTTTTCAGGGTGGAACGCTTTGGGCGGAACAAAACGTCTTTGAAACCCAGCTTGATATCAGCTTCTACACGCATAGTAACTTTTTAATCGCCATTTTGCAGTGCCCTGGGCATGGTGATCCGGGGATCATGCAGCAGCACTGGCAATACGTTGGTTTGGGGAAGTTTGATGTACAAGCGGTCGGACAGCCTGGATGATCAGGGGAGACCCATCTTCGGATACACGAAGATTGCGCCGGACCCAATATCTTTTTTCCGGACAAAAAAATGGGCGTATTTGACGCTTATACGGCTGAAGTATAACTAGGCGCTTGTTGAAATGGAAGGTTGCAAAGCAAGGTGGTGTTTTTGAAAAATGCTTCCCGCTTCCCGAACAAGCGCAAACAGATTCCCTCATAGATCACGACGCGGGCAGGGTTAACTTCCCGGGTGTGCGCAGAACCAGATCACCCTGTGGTTCACTCATCAGAAAACTCCATACGGGTCGTAACTGGCGGCGAATGCTATGCCTGTGGAACCAGCTTGTAAATCCGTATTGCCATGAAAGCTTTGATGGAAAGCATTGGCATGGAAAACAGTGGACTATTCCTGTATAAGTTCCGCTTTGAGAACCGTGTAACCAGCGTTGATACCTATGACACCCCTTCCTTTATCTCCATATTTATCCAATCAGGGCCAGTTAATTGTTCGTAACCAGGCGCTCTTTGAGCTTGAGCATCTTGTGGTGGTTGGGTTGCCAGCTGATGAACTGGCAGCTTATTTGTTGAGCGATGGGGTTGGCTATATCACGGCACTGACCCGTGATTTCAGTGCTTATCGACGACTGCTGCCTCTGCAGGCCTGCCTGGAAGACCGCTTTTCTCTGAGTTTTGCGCCGATCCTGTCGACGGATTTTGCCCGGCCCGTTGATGGTGTTTTGCTCTTTCTTCAGAAAAGCAAACCATTAATGGACTTCTGGCTGGCGATGGTATTGAGCTTTTTGCCGGAAGGGGTACCCATTTGGCTGGTGGGAGAGAATGATGAAGGGATCAAGTCATGGAAAAAGCGGCTGAAGCACAGTTTTGGCTATGTTAAAAGTGTCGATAATGCCCGTCACTGTGTATTGCTGGAAGCTTCAGAACCGTTGAAAAAGCCGGACAATTTTACCCTTGAGCCATGGTTTGAGGCGTTTTCTGTCACTGCTGGCCCGGTCAGTATGAACATTACCTCGTTACCCGGTGTTTTCAGTCATGGTCGTCTGGATAAGGGGACTCAGGTGCTGTTGGAAACGCTGGATAAAGTGCCTGCAGGCAAGGTGCTGGATTTTGGCTGTGGCGCTGGCGTGATCTCCGCTTATATCAATACCCTGCCGGGTGCGCATGATGTTACCCTGGTGGATTGTGATGCCCTGGCATTGGCCAGCAGTACCAAAACCATGAGCGCTACAGGGAGTGAGTCTTTTACGGTACTGCCCAGCGATGGCCTGTCAGAAGTGACAGGGCAGTTTGACCTGATTATCTCCAACCCACCGTTCCACCAGGGAGTAAAAACCCACTATGATGTGACAGAGCAGTTTCTTGCCCAGTCACGTCAGATGCTTTGCCCGGGTGGGGAACTTCGTATTGTTGCCAATAGTTTCCTGCGTTATCCGCCCATCATGCAGAAGGCTTTTGGTCACTGTGAGACATTGCTCACCAGGGATGGTTTCTCGGTTTATCGGGCGGTGAACAGACACTGAAATCACCTGCTTTCAGGTGCCTGAAAGGTTTTATACGAAATTGATAGTTTATATGGTCCGCCCCGCTCTGCAAGGAAAAGTTTACCATCATGACTAAAGAGTAAAGCTTCCACTCTCTTTATAAAGAGACCGGCCTTGGGGTGAGGTCTCAATGCCTCTGGCCCTGATGGAATCCGCTCACTCCCACCTC
>NZ_JAHHPM010000531.1 GCF_024606345.1 Endozoicomonas sp. YOMI1 | reverse complement strand
TGGCTTCAACTTCAGCGACAGCGTCGTGGTACAACTCGGCAATGGGCAGTAACTCGCCCAGCAGCGGCTGTTGCTTAAGTAATTCCCTGAAGGGTTGGTGAAAGTCGAGGAGTACCTCCAGCAAAAATTCAGTGGCCAGTTGCGTACGCAGGGCGTGGTCCAATCCATGAAAAGGACGGTAAAAGGGTTTTAACCCCTGGACCATGATGGCTTTTGCCTGACTCGGATGGGGACTCTGATAGTAATGCTGGCCAGCCACCCGGCTAATCGTCCGATATCGACCCACACGTTGAAACTCCCGTTGATCAAAGATCGGCGGTGAGGCCAGCAACGCCTCCAGCCAGTGACCTGGGCTGTTATCTTTGTCCGGAAATCGGTTGATAGCCAAGTATATATCTATAAAATGCGGTGCATTATCAGACAAAAAGATACAACCAGTTCTTGATGGAGTCACCGTAGTTGATACACAGCGTATATAATCCCGTAACTTTTTGTCATTGTATCGCTGGGTAGACAAGCCCTTTTCCAGTACCTGCTTCAGAGCCAGACCGCTGGCTTTTTTATCCAGATAAAATGACGTGTACAGTGCATTACTGAAGATTTGCCGACACTGTCGTTGAACCCAGTCGGCAGGGTGTGACTTTCGTTTGGGCCCCTTCCGTTTTTGCTGTTCCAGGACTCTTGCCAGGGTATTCACCAGCTGGTGAAATCGCTCCAGGATTTCATCAGGATCAGTAACCACCCTACTGGTGCAATTAGAAACGATTTGCCATAAAGTCTCGTAACGTATGATCTTGAGTTCGGCCCTGGACAACAGGTTTTCCCGGTAAAATTCCTTGGCGGCTATTATTGGAAAAAGGCTCCTACTCACCTCAAACCCCCAGCCACAAAAATTAATTCTTGAGCCATTAGCAATCAGCAGACAACATACCAGCGGGTTATATAAAGGCTCGTTATAGCCTTGCAATATTACCGGGACAAATAAATTTTTTTTTAATAGTGCTCTGCAGATCGTACCCTGTGCGGCAAAGGTGGTTCGCATTAACTTCCGTGAACGCACACGGCCAATACGTTGCCGGAAAAAATTATTAGCAACAGGATGCTTGTAATCTTTAAAATCTTGAAAAGTAAAAACGGGATTATTAGTCAATTGATCCATGAGTGTTGTCGGTAAGCCCATGTTGTTAATTAATTCATCATCTATTTCTGACAGCAAGGCAACGACTTTGTCGGCTTCCAGATTAATAATGGCCTGTTTGATGCCTTCCACATATAAGGGTTTACGTGCCTTTGCTACAGCATTCACACTCTCGGGAATATTGTTCATCAGTAGCTGCAGGAAGCGCTTATAGCCTGCCTGAGCCAACAAATTGAAGAGCTTGCGTTCTTCGTCAATGGATCGTGTATAGCGGTCAAATATCCTGGCGTTGTCTGCTATTTTGTTGAGCAGAGTACGACTAAGTTCGATGGGTGGCAGCAGTATACCCCGAAAGCTATCGTACAGAAAAAGAACAATGGGCCTTGGCAATTGACCGGTACAGCCATCGGGTTCAAGGAGTAAAATATCCTCCATAAACTTGGCGATATTTAAAAAATACTGTTCCCTTCTGAAATCCAGCAAGTACCCGCAATGGGTCTGGTCAAAGTTATATCGGCAGATGATTTCCGGGTAGTCGATGGCACCATGAACCTTCGGCAATAATGACTGATGCAGTAAATAACCATCAGGACCAACATGACCCGAGGAGTAAAGCGAAAATAATGATCCATACTGGTCTTCAACTTCCATTGATTTCTTTTTCAATGTGGCAAAGTCGGTAATTTTTTTTAAACCTTTATGAGTCGTTTCCCCTTTTGAGTCACTGCTGGCGTCCCGTTTATAAGCCCATTTCATAACGCTGTCATCTATCGGCTTATGAACAGTTACCAGCCCTCTAAGGTTGATATCTGCCCATTCATTCAAATCGGAAACTGCCGGTACTACCACACGTTTACTGCCTGGGAACAGGCAACTGAAAGGCCTGAATCGTGTTATTTTTGTATTATTTTCTGTTCTTTCAGCCAATACACTTTTTACGTCAACAACACGAACGGTCAAACCAAGGTTTCGGTAAAATGAGGTAACCAGGGCGGGTGCTGAAGATTTACCCTGGTGTAAATGTTCTGGAAGTTCAAAGAATTTTACCCCGTTAGCATCTTCTGCTGATATCGGCAGAGAATTGCTATCGAGTGGTTTATTTACCAGTTTAAAGTTTGCTGTAGTAGGTAGAGACATAACAACACATACAATCTCGATTGATAATATTTTTTATTAGTATTTTGAATAAGAGCCAACCAGCAGATTAATAACTTGTCGCCAAGTTTGAATGCGAACTGCTCAGAAATGGTAATTATTTAATTTTAAAAATGCAATTGCAACTAATGGAACTATTTTATTATTGCCGGGTCAACTGAACTGAATTATATCGCCAGAGCAACTAAGGGTGGCGGTATCGGATAACTTACCATTTTCCATCTCAGAGTCAGCGGATGGCGCAGCGTCATCTGGTGATTCCGGTAAATTCTTTACTTCTTCTACCCTTAGCCAGCCCTTATCAACTAGCTGTCGTTTGAAAAAAGAACAACAGTCTAATGATTAAATCAGCTTTCCATGGGGCGTATTATGCACCCACTTTCACCCTCTGCGGCAGTCGCAGGCTGCAATGCCGGTTTTGGCCAGCCTTTTCCACCGCCTGAAACTGTCGGCAGCAAAACGCCTGGTTTGTTACAACAAGGCCTCGAAGCCCACGGGCAAACATCATTACACGCGCGTACTGTTGTGTATTACGATAATCCGTCAGCCAGTTTAAATTCAGCTTTTCCGGCCAGGCCAGAATGCACAAACACCCGGACCCGGGCCGAGATTGGCGGCAAAGGCCTGTTTTTGCAGATCATGCAGCAGGCCAATCTTCCCGTTCCTCCGTTCACGTTCATCGAGACTTCACTGATCAATACTCTGGAACAGCATCCGGTTCCCAAAAGCTGCTTACTGCCTTATCTGCCCGATCTTGCCCACCTGGACCAGGAGCAATTCAGTCTGTCAGAGCTGCGCGATATGACCACCGGGTTGCCCCACCAGCAACAAACACCATGGCTGCGGGGATTAGCAACCTTTATTGGCAGTAAGGACTTTTTAGCGCAAATCGCTGGTCTCGATAGCGCCCGGGAAATTCGCCAGCGGTACCTGGCTTGCCAGCAACAAAGTCATTCCCAGCGCTGCATTGTCCGCAGTTCCGGAGTGGACGAAGACCGCTTCGGCGATGCCCAGGCGGGCAGATACCAGTCCATTGTCCACCACGATGGCGACATCCTGGCAACCTGTCTGCAAGTCCTGGCATCGGCCTACCGCCCCGATGCCTGCCCGCAAGGCAAGGTCAGTGCCATGGCACTGATTATCCAGCAGTACATCCAGTGCCAGGCCGGTGGTGTGCTGATCAGCCACTCATCACTGAGCGATGACAGCATTCAGGTGGAATTTGTACCCAGTCAACCCGACGACGCCGTATCGGGCAAGTCAGCCAGTCCAGTTCTGCGCTGCACAATCAGGCGCGACACAACTGAGGATGACCTGTCAGCCGAAGAAAAATACCGCTTCCTCCGGGATTCCAGCGATCAGAACACAGCAATGGGGCTTGACGAGGCCCTGCTTAGCGCTGACACGCTGCAACGTTTGCAAGATTATACCGAGCAGCTGGAGAGTCGGTTCTGCTGTCCGGTGGATATTGAATTTGGCATAGATGACCGGCAACAGCTGTTCCTGTTGCAGGTTCGGCCCGTGACCTGCCTGCCGGGCAGCAACCACTACACCGACAGAGCTCCGGAATCCTCCCTGGTGGTTGGCACCATTGTCAGCGAAGGGTGTTGCAGCGGCGTTGCTTTGCGAGCCTGCGCCACAACACCACGCCCGGCAGAGCAACTGTCGGCCGGTGCTGTTCTGTTCGCCGATTATGCCGGCGACTGGATGCTGGCCCCGGATATTCTGCAACGGCTGGGCGGTTTTGTTTTTCGACTGGGCGCCATCAATGGCCATGTTGCCATTGCCCTGCGCCAGGCGGGCAAACCCTGCCTGCTGGCGGGTGAACAGTTCAGCCCGGCAGTGGACCATGCCAGTGGTCAGCAGGTCACGCTGCTGGTGGGCAGTTTTGCTGGCGAGCCCGGTGCCTACCTGCTGAAAGGTGATCACTCTGCCCACTGGCAAGCCGCCAGAACCACGTTAAGTCAGGACAGTATTGGTTCTTGTCCGTTGGCGTCGACCACCAGGCCCTCAGAGCCTCTCGACTACACTGGCGTCGACCAGGCGTTAAGCTGGCTGAACAGACAAAACGATAAACTTCTGGATTATTTTCACGCTGACCGTTTACTGAACCGCTGCCTTGCTCCCGGGCGCAGTACAGCCATGAGCATGTCCGCCAACAGAACCAGGCTGTTACCACAGTTGGAAAGTGAAATTATGGCGCTGGTACACGACCTGAAGCTGTTTTTCGGCGGTTATCAGCACTTTCTGGCATTAGCACAGGGTACCGACATTGATACCGACATCGACACCGACTTCGATCTTGACTTCGATATTGACCCTGATCCCAAAAATGTCCTGACTCTGCTTAACCGTGAACTCCCCCCCCTTGGCGAGCAGTATCAACGCCTGCAGGCATCAGTCAGCAAACTGTGCGAAAAGATTGTCATGCCCCTGGCAACGGACCAGGAGCTGCCCGAACAACCGCTCAATTTCAGGCAATGGCGGCAGGACTGCCAGAGCCTGCAGGATATTCTGCAAAAACTGACCCAACCCGAAAAAGTCCACATGATCTGTTCTGTCCATGATCTGATTTTATGGTTGCATAAACGATTTGTTGACGCCCTTGCCCCGGTGGCAGCGACATCTGGCCAAGGGCAGATTACCGTAATCGCTAAACATAAAACGCTGGTCAGTATTCTCGCTCCGGGCATTACGGGACTGTTGGACAACGACTGTCTTACGGTACTGAACAGACTCCTTGTCAGCAGGCTGCAAATGCTGAACCTGGCAGATGCGGCTTTTATTAATGCCGAACTGGGCTCCCATATCTGTACCATCACCATGCTGGAACAGGCTGAAGGTGGCAAAGGACGTACACTCTGCCTGAGCCTCTCTGACAATTTTTCTCAACTTAAGAAACACCATCAAGTTCATGGTAAGTTGATGCGCTTCTGGTTTTTGGTCCAGGCACTGCGTTATGCATCGATCGATAGCGACTCACACCCCACGATCCTTATGTTTAATGAAACCGCTGGCAAAATTACCATAGAATTGACTCAGGTTAATTCAACTCAGGCATTACAAAACGCCCTGGTAAAACTGGTCACGGTGCTAGACGGAATTAGCAGCATAGATATCCCGCTCAACGCTCTTGCAGGCAGCAATAATGCCAATCAATGGTCTTTTGATAAAATGATCAGACACTGCCAGAGAGGGATTGATGAATCTGACAATAACTGGATGTTCAAGCATTGCCTTGTGTTGATTGGAATTCAACCATTTGCTCATTTAAGTTGCGTTAAAAGTGATTATACATTTTTAAAATACCTTGATGATGAATACAAACTACTCTTTAATCTGGCCAGTATGAAAGAACCACGACGCTTGCACCACTCAGACACTCCAATGGAACTCTATCAGCTGTATGCCGATAAGATTAAACACCTTGAACCATCGGATGCAGCAAGAATTTTGGAGGAGCTGTTCATTCATCTTGCCATTGCCACCCCTCATTATGGAAAGCAATACATCAGTGTCTTACGTAGCCAATTTAATCTTGATCACGACCCGGAACTGGTGCTTTTCCTACGCGAAAAAAAACCGGAACTCATGGATTTCCTGTAACCGGCACAGATGATCATAACAATTTGTAATCTGACTTTGACTCAAACATCAAGGCCCGGCCCTGATTTGGCCTGCATATCGGAATGAAATACGGACTGACAACGGTGATAGCATCAGCCCAACATCATGGCACCAGGCCAAACAGGAAACCTTGAATAATGCCCTGGATTATGGGAACCAGAAAATCAATCTGAGACTTTTGTTTGCCTTATTGCAACTAATTGCTTTTTTTATTGTCCAAGCCAGTACTAACAACAACAACCTTAGTGAAGTACTTAATTATGCAACCTGCAAAGCTCCCACCATCGTCTCCACAGCTCAACTCAAACAAGCAGGAGCTAGACCAGTCAATAGAAAAACCAGAGAAGGCTGAAAGCAGCTGGTTTGGCGCTATCGTTACCAGACTCTCCCATGCCATTGGCTACGTAGAAGCCGGTACAGGCCCAGATACTGCCCTTGCCGACAGAAAAATTTCTTCTTCTGGCCCAGGCTGCACTGCAGATACAGGCACACAATCCGAAACCAGCATAACAGCCGATCCGCAGCCGATAATTCCAATGGACCTGGAAGAGGTTTCACCAGCCCTTGCAGAGGCCGTAAAAGAAAAAGATGCCGCCCGGGTGCAATCATTATTGGCATCGCTGAAACTGTCATCCCCAGATCAAGCGGCGCAAGAAACCAGAAAAATCCTTTCAACCATTCTGCAGGATAATTTGCCATCCATCCTTAGTATGCCCACAGGAGAGTACGATAAGCTTAAAATGCTTATCGACTGTTTGCTGGAAGTTTGTGGCCATGATATTACACTGGCGAATTCAGCTCTTAAACTGTTTATTGACCGGGGAGATTTCGACCATGCCGCCCTTATTAAACCAACCTATAAGGCAAATCTAAATCTGGAAGCAGACCATCTCAAGATAGCCCTTGATAAACTGGTGAAAAACGCACCTTACACTGAACTTAACAGGGCTATCAAATTACTGGACCGGGCAACATACAGTGAACGTGCCGAAGCTCTCGGTAAACTGCTCAAAGTCTCCGCACCAGGCGCTGAAGATGACAAACCTGACGACCTCCCCCTTTATGACCATGGCAAAGCGATACTGGACTTGGCAAATCTGCAAGATGCCCAATCCCTGGCGTTTGCCAGGAACATTCTGGCTGACGGGCTGGCAAAATGTTTGGAAGACACCAAATGGTTACAAAAACTGGACCAAATAAAGTTTGATGACATAGTGAGATTTTTTAAGGAATTTTTCAATCACGGCATGGAGAATAAAGAGCTGGCCTACGACTTGTTGAATCTCTGCTTTACCAAGGGTAATTACCCAATGGCGGCAAACATTGCCAAAGAACTCAGCGTTTGCCTTACCGACGAGCACCTTGCCAACGCCTTTTGGAATCCGTCATACCAGCACTCTGTCAAGGACGTACTGGAACTGGCAACGCCCGGGGCAGCCGACAGACAGATAATCAAAGGCGCCATTCAGAACATTTTGCAAAAAATGATAGGTATAGCTAAGCACATGGAACCCTACGAGATTGAAAATTTCGAGAGTTTTATCGAGTCTTATGTCAGCTGCCTTTCCGGAGAAGTCAGTGACAAATTGTACCTGCTCAATCCGCTCATGGAGTTTTGTGTCTGCGGGAATAAAATTGATTTGGCAAAAAGGCTGAAAACTCGTTTCATCGGGTGTTACCTTGAGCCGCAGGCTTACCAGGAAGCTTGTCAAAAAGTTACTTTGGCTTCAATCGGTAAGACAGAGAAAACAGAGGCATTAAACGCTTTATTCGATCTGGCCGAGCATGCCAAGAGCAAGATCGATTAAGCACCGGCTTTCCCGCTTATTGTGCCTGACGAGAAATCATTCATGAGACCTATTGTCGAATAAACCTGAGAGCCCCTGGTTTGCTATCTGATGTGCTGCGCCAGGGGTTAATATCCAGCCCACCCCGCCGCAGGTATTGGGCATAGACCGTCAGCTCTGCAAACCTGAAGTGCTTTTGCAGATCAACAAACGCTCGCTCAACACACTGTTCATGGAACTCCTGGTGATCCCTGAATGAACAGACATATTTCAGTAGCGATGCATGATCAATCTGCTCGCCACGATAACTGACCACCAGCGTTCCCCAGTCCGGCTGGCCGGTAACCGGGCAGTTGGATTTCAGCAGATGGGTATTCAACGTCTCACTGACCAATCCATCATCAGACTCTGATTTATCACCCGTTGAGCTTCTGGCCAGCAGCGTTGGATCATACTGGTAACAATCCACAATAACATCGGCTTCGTCAATATTGGTCCCCGGTGCAGGATCAAAAGCCCGGGTCTCAAATTCATTGATGGTATATAGCCGCACTGCCACCGGTGCTTTGGCTGCTGCAGAAAGATCCCGGGCAATACAGCCAGCAACCTGTTCACCACTTTCAAATCGGGATTGATTAAATGAGTTGAGATACAATTTGAACGACTTGGATTCAATCAGGCAGGGGGAGCTACAGGGCAGCTCAAACCGGGCAACGCGCACAACCGGCTTTCCGGAAAGGTTTAACCATGAAAGCTCATAGCCATACCAGAGATCACGACCGTAAAATGGCAAATCATCCGGATCAACACCCAGCTCTTTACGCTTGTCTCGCCGCTCAATGGGAAACAGCAGCGAAGGATCGTATTCCGATTTGTAGTCGCTGTTTTTACCCAGCGGTGAAGCATGCAGGACATCACTCATTGCCAACAACCATCAACTTCTCAGGCCACGACCGGTTTTCAGCAGGTGCAAGCTATAGGCACCCAGTGACAATATCGCCAGCAACATTACAACAAAGGCAAAGCGGGTATCAAGACCACCCGCCTCGCCCAGAAGTCCATAGCGAAAGGTATTCACCTGATAGAGAATCGGATTGAGCATAGAGACTTTCTGCCAGAATTCGGGCAGGATTTCGATGGAGTAAAAGACACCACCAAGGTAGGTCATGGGCGTCAATACAAAGGTTGGAATAATAGACACATCGTCAAACTTTCTGGCGAAGACGCCATTGATAAAACCGCCCAAGGCAAACAGGGTGGCCGTCATTACCACCGCCAGCAATGTAACCAACACATCATGAACCTCCAGCTCAACAAAAAACAGGCCCAAACCCATGACGATAGCTCCGGTAATCACCCCCCTGGCCACGCCACCCAGAACATAACCCGCCAGAATGATCCAGTTGGGCACGGGAGATATCAGCACCTCTTCAATACTTCGCTGAAATTTATTGCTGAAGAAACTTGAAGCTACGTTACTGAAGCTGTTGGTAATCACCGACATCATGATCAATCCCGGCAGTACGTAAGTCATATAACTGAAGCCGCTCATCGTGCCAATGCGGGAGCCAATCACCGCACCAAAAATGACAAAATAGAGCACCATGGAAATCGCCGGCGGTAACAGCGTTTGCGGCCAGATTCGCATAAAGCGTCGTACTTCCTTGGCAAAGATGGTAACAAAGGCAACCCAGTGATAACGAAACTCACTGTGCTGTGGCCTTTCTGGCAGGCCTCGACTTCCCTCATTTTCCAGGCCTGACATCACGCTTTGCCTCCCGTTGCACTTTCATCTTTCAGGGCACCTTTGGTCATATTGACAAAAAGCTCTTCCAGTCGGTTGTTTTTATTTCTCATGCTGGCGACTTCTATTTTAAGCTCACTCAGCTGCCTGAACAGATCATTCACGCCGGTATTCTTATCCACTTCAACTTCCAGGGAGTTGCTGTCAATTTTGTTCACTTTATAGCCTGAAAACGCAGGTATCTGCTCGATAGGCTGGCGCAAATCCAGGACAAAACTTTCTTTTTGCAATAGGCTTAACAGCCGTTTCATGCTGGTATTTTCCACGATTTCACCCTGATCGATGATGGCAATATTACGACAGAGCTGCTCCGCCTCTTCCAGATAGTGGGTGGTCAGAATAATCGTGGTTCCATAGTCGTTTATCTCTTTGATAAACTCCCACAGGCTTCTGCGCAATTCTATATCCACGCCAGCGGTGGGTTCATCAAGAATCAGTAACTCAGGTTCATGAATTAACGCCCTGGCAATCATCAAACGCCGCTTCATACCGCCAGACAGCATTCGGGACTGGGTAAACCGTTTATCCCATAAACCGAGTTTTTTCAGGTAGTGCTCAATACGTGGTCTGGCCTGCCTTGCAGAAAGCCCATAATAGCCAGCCTGACTGACCAGAATGTCTGCAACTTTTTCAAACTGATTAAAGTTAAATTCCTGGGGCACTACCCCCAGAGAACGCTTGGCCCGAACCAGATCACGCTCAATGTCATAGCCGAAGACAGAGACACTCCCGGCAGACTTTCGAACCATTGATGAAATCACGCCGATGGTGGTTGATTTGCCCGCACCATTAGGACCCAGCAAGGCAAAAAAATCACCTTTAGCGACCTCCAGATCGACTCCTTTCAGAGCAACAAAACCGTCGTCGTATACTTTTTTTAAATTCTTGATGACCAATGCCTGAGTCATGTTTCTCAGCCTTGAGATGTCTATAATCAGTTATGAAATCTTATAATAAAATAATCTTTGAGACCGTTAATTTATTTACAACCGTCTGCAATGATCATGATAAGAAACGCCCCTGGCCAGTGAGGAGCGTTTATCGCAGGTAAGCAAGCAATGAGGCCAAAGCCTTTCTGGCATTGGGGTAGGCGAAGGTAAAGCCCGCCTCCTGAAGTCGCCTGGGTGTCACCGCCTGCCCTTCCGTTAGCAACTGTGCAGACTCTCCAAGCATAATTGCCAGAACACTTTCAGGCGTGGTAAAGACAGCCGGTCGGCGAACGGCACGCCCAAGCTCTTTGGCAAATGCCTTGTTGGTCAGAATCTCCGGGGAAACGGCATTGAAGACCCCTTTTGTTTCCGGGTGGTTTACCAGATAGAGCAATGCATTGAGCATATCATCCATATGTATCCAGGACATGATCTGTCGACCATTACCAATTGGCCCTCCCAGCCCCAGGCGGAAAACAGGTAACATCTTCTGCAGCGCGCCACCCGTTGGATGCAACACCACACCGATTCTGACAATACAGGTGCGAACCCCTAAAGTCTCAACGCGCCTGGCTACCTGCTCCCAGCGATCACATAGGGTTGCCGCGAAGTCACTGCCCACTTCCGCTGACTCATCCAGCTCCTCTCCGGGGCGGGAGAAGCCATAATACCCAATCGCAGAAGCACTGATGAAACAGCCCGGTTTATTCTCCATCCGCTCAATCAGGTCCACCAGCTCGGAAGTCACCCCTATACGGCTATCCAAAAGGATCTTTTTGCGAGCCTGGCTCCATCTTTTATCGAGAATGCCCTCACCGGCGAGATTAATCACCGCATCAAAATACGAGGATGGATTAACAGCCGATAGCGATGAAACAGGCTTCACCCGGGTAGAGAGTTGCAGACGAACTTCTTTAGCCGGTTGACGACTCAACACGATCACCTGATGCCCTTCATTAAGCAGACGATGAACCAGTCGGCGCCCAATAAACCCAGTACCACCGGTAATCAGATATTGCATGAATCCATCAGCTCCATTGCTCAGCCCCAATTACGCCTTGGCTTAAGGCAGGGAAACTACAATTGATTAATAATACTCACTCAGTTAATAATCGTAACATTTTCTGAAAAGATAAAAAAAAGCTCAGGTCCCCTCAAACCTGAGCTTTATTGACTGCCAGGCTGATGCTCCCGCTTATTTTTATATCTCCCAAAAATGAAATCGGCTCCTCAACATCCGGTAAGAAAATCCCCGGAACAGCATCCAGGGGCTTACAGGCTGGATCGAATGAAGATTACGACATATAGGTTCATAGCTCCGTTTACGAACCAACAGAATCTGACAATAGCCCCTTAGCAAAGCATCCAGTTGGTCTATTCTTATGAACTACTGTTTTTCTCCTCCAACACACTAACTGGGACTGACTCAATCTGATAGCGGCAAGGTATCTGTTACTCCATCGCCATTCATAACAGGCAGGAGTTCCAGTTGAACCGGCTACTATCAAAGAGGCTGTCTGACCTGTTAATCCCTTTCCGGAGCCACCCTCATGATCAAAAGTACTTTTGGTACGCTGCAAAAAATTGGCAGAGCGTTAATGCTGCCAGTTGCCGTACTGCCTGTAGCCGGGATTCTTCTGGGCGTGGGCAGTGCGGGGTTTGCGTTCATACCAGACTTGATTTCCAGCATTATGGCCCAGGCTGGCGGTGCCGTATTCAGCAATTTGCCTTTAATTTTTGCCATTGGTACAGCCATAGGCCTGGCAGAAAACGACGGTGTTGCTTCAGTGGCTGCTGTCGTTGGCTTTGTCATTATGCTGGGTACCATGGGTATCATGGCCAACCACCTGGGCTTTGAACCATCATCCGTGATGGGCATTGGTACCATTGATACCGGAGTCTTTGGTGGCATCATTGTCGGTATACTGGCTTCAGTGATGTTTAACCGGTACTACAAAATTCAGTTACCGGAGTATCTTGGTTTCTTTGCCGGTAAGCGGTTTGTCCCTATTGCTACTGGCATTGGCGCCATTTTCCTCGGTATTCTGCTTAGTTTTATCTGGCCTCCTATCCAATCCGTTATCAATGATTTTTCCCATTGGTCGGTGAATGAAAACCCGGAAGCAGCAGGGTTTGTTTACGGCTTTGTCGAAAGACTTCTCATCCCTTTTGGCCTGCACCATATCTGGAACGTGCCTTTCCATATGGAAATGGGTGAATTTATTGATGAGTCCGGTACGGTATTTAATGGGGATATTGCCCGCTTCTTTGCCGGAGACCCAACAGCCGGTTTTCTTGCTGGCGGCTACCTGTTCAAAATGTTTGGTTTGCCTGCTGCAGCCATCGCCATGTGGCATTGTGCAAAGCCGGAAAACAGAGCAAAGGCTGGCGGCATCATGCTCTCTGCAGCGCTTACCTCCGTATTGACTGGCATAACAGAGCCCATTGAATTTTCTTTCCTGTTTGTCGCCCCGCTGCTCTACGGTATGCACGCGCTGCTGGCTGGTATGGCTTACGTCATCACCAACTATCTGGACATCAAGATGGCCATGTCCTTCTCTAATGGCCTGATCGACTATGTGATCTATTTCGGCATTGCCACCAAACCTGTCTGGATCATTATTCTCGGGGCACTCTATGCCGTTCTTTACTATGTTATTTTCCGGCTACTGATTCTGGCACTTAACTTGAAAACGCCCGGGCGCGAAGATGAAAGTGAGAACGAAGTCAGTGTTGGGTCATCCAGCGAGCTGGCCGTTAACCTGGTTAATGCGTTTGGCGGTAAAGGCAATATTAAAAACCTGGATGCCTGTATTACCCGCCTTAGAGTCACCGTTAGCGATACAGAAAATGTCGATATTGACCGGATAAAACAACTGGGCGCAACCGCAGTGGTGGTGGTTGGCCAGAATATGCAGGCGATCTTCGGGCCCAAGTCTGACAATATCCGTACCGAAATGCAGGAGGCAATGAAAACCATGTGATAAGAGAATCACGCCAGAAGCATCCGGGATTCTCAGGCCTTCTGGCGGTGCTTATGAATGACAGGAATCAGCCGACAGAAAAATTTTAATAATTATTGCGGAGATAAGAGCATGCAGGGAGTAGGAGGCACTCAGCAGCCCGTCAATCTGGCACCAACAAACGACAGCACTGCCCAGAATGTTCAGACTGACAAAGGTTTTTTTGGCCAGTTCAAAGTCACCGTCGTTGGAGGTTTAAGAAATATTCTCCCTGCAAATTACCCATCAATCCCCGACAACGCTAAGCTTGCATCACGAAATCTCTCCACGCTCGCCTCTGCCCGGCAACCCTTGGTTAATGGGAGGGATAACGACGGAGCCAAAGACATCAGCCAGAATTTTGAGCAGGCTTTGAAAAAGGCAAGTAATAACCCAAAATCCATGAAATATTTTTCTCAAATCAACCAGGAATTGGAGAAAATACAACAGTTGCAAGAAAAACTTTCAGAGCTTTATAGCACTAACCACACTCTTCTGAAGATTCCCGGGGGAGTGAATACCGCGCAATACAAGGAAGTCAATAAACAGATCACTGAATGTCAAAATGCCATGACTGGTGCCAAACAAAAGTGCACCAGTGCTCAGAAAAATTTCAATAAAACGGTGGACCCTCAACTGAAAATTGATATTGACAAGCTTCAGGTGGCCATGATGGAAAAACGCTCGCCTGAATCTGCTGAAGACTTAGCCAAGTATGAAAAAATGAAAAATACTCTACTTAAGCACTAGCAAACACCGGATTCGGAGCATCCTCTATGAGAACAATCTTTCCCGTCAAAGATACCTTCTGCCTTTCACTCATAAATTAGCTACATAGGCCGAAAAAGAGACTATATTTTAGTATCTTCTTATTGTGTTAGGGAGACCCAGCAATGCAAGGAGTCGGCGGCGGCCATCAACCTGTCAACCTGACACCGGCAATAAACGACGGTAAAACTCAGGGAACCAGTAAATCAGAGGGAGACTTTCGCGGGTTTAAGGTCACGAAACCAAAAACATTCAAGTCATTCCTGTCATCCTTTTTTTCGTCGAAACCCAAACAAACCAGCATTAAGGCCAGACACGCCCAGTTGTATAGACCAACACAGCAACACGGCCCAATCACCAGTGACAAAGCAGCAACAAAAAAGAATGTTGAGCAGCCAGCAAAACAGGCCAATCCAGCCACCATCCAAAGGAAATTTGACACCCTTTGCTCTACCCTGGAGCAGATGCAATCTGATAAAAATGACTTACAAAAACTGAGACGCGGTACGGAAGATTTCAGTGTGTGCAGTATTAAAGTTCAGCTGGCTAAAGCAGACTTTAAAGCGGCAGTTAAAAGCTTCAATAAATCCGTCAGTGCTGATAAACAAATTGACGCTTCAGACCTTGAGATGGCAATGGCGAATAAACATTTGCCAGAATTTGCTGAAGACGCAGCAAAATATAAACAAATGAAAATCCCTGCATTTATGCCAAGCCAGGCGAAAAAAGAGAATGTTGAGCAGCCAATAGATCTGGCCCTGAAGAATCCAGACACCCAGAAGAAATTTACCAAACTTTGCAATAGCCTGAAACAGATGCAAAATCTTAAAAATGAATTACAAGACATGAGACATAAGAGCAATAATGGTCGGATAATATCTCAAACTAATTTGAATTATGCTATAAAAGACTTCAAAAATGCAGTAGAAAACTTCAACAGTGCCGTCGGTGATGATCTGAAAATTGACGCTTTCGGCCTTGAAATGGCAATGGCTAATAAGGACGCGCCAGAATTTGCTGAAAGCATAGCCAAGTTTCAACAAATGAAAATTCCTTCATTTATGCCAAAAAACTAAATGCACTGTGTTTCTACACGACACTTTTTTGCATAAACGGCCTTGCATCAATGGCCAAACCGGCCTGGTTGGCCATGACTGAAAGTGGCTCACTTCATAAATACAGTTAACAGCGTATCAGCCCCAGCCTGCACATTCCCGCTGGACTTCTCCAGATGACTGACATCATCCATATTGGAGATCACAATGGGCGTTACCACACTCCTCGCCTTTTCTTTCAGCAAAGTAAGATCCACTTCAACCACAGGATCACCCGCTTTAATCCGCTGCCCTTCTTTCGCTATTCGTTTAAAGCCTTCCCCTTTCAGCTCCACGGTATCAATGCCAAAATGAACAAACAGCTCAACGCCTGAGGGTGTTTCCATACTGAAAGCATGATTGGTCTCAAAAATCTTGCCAATCAATCCATCACAGGGCGCGACCATAATATGTCCGGTTGGATCAATGGCCAGACCATCTCCCACCACCTTGTCGGCAAACACCGGATCCGGAACGTCCTCTATGGGAACAATCTTTCCCGTCAAAGGTGCCTTCAGGACTGTTCCTTCATTTGAGTTAAAACCCAGACTTTTTTTGAGAGAGTCAAAGATAGCCATAACTGTTACCTGCGGCTGTTACAACAATCTTCTATGAAGCTTGCTCATGGCATGAGACCGCTTCATAGACGCGGGACCGGTCTACACCGGCTGGGAGGGAAGCAAAAAGCCTCATTTTCAGAGGCTTTTCCGACTTAAAGAACTTTAGTCATCTGCTGATCAGCATTCAACCATTTAGTACCAGAGAATCAGACTGAAACAATTTGAGCCACTTTCATCAGGTGATTGTCAATCTGATTGTGCTTGCTGATTGCTCTTTCCAGTGGGGTTTTAACCACCTGCTGGTCACGAACACCCACCATAATACCACTGTCGCCATTGCGCAGGGCTTCTACCGCGGCAACACCGAGACGGCTGGCCAGAACACGGTCAAAGCAGGTAGGCTTGCCACCACGCTGGATATGCCCCAATACGGTAACCTTCACTTCATATTCAGGAAAATTTTCTTCCACAGCACGGGACAGTTCAAAAACACCACCACTGCGATCACCTTCAGCAACCACAATAATGCTGGAAGTTTTGCCTGCACGACCGCTCTTCTGCAAAGATTCCATAAATACTTCAACCGTCTTTTCCTGCTCAGGAATCAGAATATCCTCTGCACCAGAGGCAATACCCGTGTTCAGAGCAATAAAGCCGGCATCACGGCCCATGACTTCAATGAAGAACAGGCGGTTATGAGAAGTGGCGGTATCACGAATCTTATCAATGGCTTCGACAACAGTATTCAGGGCTGTGTCATAACCAATGGTGAAGTCAGTCCCATAAATGTCATTATCGATGGTACCGGGAACGCCAATACAGGGCAGACCATGTTCTTCTTCCAGCAGCATGGCACCGGTGAATGAGCCATCACCACCGATCACCACCAGACCATCCAGCTCAGCAGCCCGTGCATTTTCGTAGGCCTTTACACGGCCTTCTTTGGTGCGGAACTCCTGACAGCGAGCGGATTTCAGGAAGGTCCCCCCCTGATTAATGATATTGGCAACCGTCCGGGCATCCGCCACTTCCATACGGTTTTCAATCAACCCTTTGTAGCCTTCCTGAATCACTACGGGAACAATACCGTAGTAAATACAGGCACGAACAGTGGCACGGATGGCCGCATTCATACCGGGAGCGTCGCCCCCGGAAGTCAAAACTCCGACTCTCTTTAATTCGGTCATGCCAGGCTCTTCTCCTTCCAAGTGCCTAACTGCTGGTAAAGCAATTAGAAATAAATAGTTAGGTTCTGTTGACTCAGCCAGGCTCAGCTTACGCTGATAATCTGCATGGTGTTGGTACCACCTTCGATTTCCTGACTCTCGCCTTTGGTCAAAATAATCTTGTCGCCTACTTCCAGAAGACCACGCTCTTTAAGGACATTAATTGCACGTCCATTGACTTCCGGACCGTACTCAGTACCACTGTCAAAAGCCACTGCCTCCACGCCACGATACAGGGCAACCCGACGCTCGGTAGTCTGGTAACGAGTCAAGGCAAAAATAGGAAGGCGGGTATTGATTCTGGACATCCACAGCGGTGTGGCACCACTTTTCGTCAGACAGACAATGGCCTTAATGTCACCCTGATGGTTAGCTGCAAACAGGGTTGCCTGAGCGATAGCCTCATCAATATTCGTAAACTGACCAATACGGCGCTCCGTCATGTACTCAACGGACTGTTTTTCAGCACCAAGACAAATGCGGCTCATGGCCTTAACCACTTCATCCGGGCACTTACCGGTGGCCGTTTCACCGGATAACATCACGGCATCAGTGCCATCCAGCACCGCATTGGCGACGTCAAAAACTTCTGCCCGGGTTGGTTGCGTGTTGTGAATCATGGACTCCATCATCTGAGTGGCCGTAATGACCGGTTTATTCAAACGACGGGCTTCACTAATCATGTGTTTCTGGACACCAATCAGTTCAGGATCACCAATTTCAACCCCCAGATCACCTCGGGCAACCATCACGGCATCGGATGCCGAAATAACTTCAGCCAGCAGGTCATGGTCGTTCACCACCTCAGCCCGCTCGATCTTGGACAGTATGGCGGCGGTTCCGCCAGCTTCCCTAAGTAAACGACGGGCGTCTTCAACATCACTGGCATGACGGACAAAAGATACCGCCAGATAGTCCACTTCCAGCTCAGCAGCCAGAAGAATGTCCTGCTTATCTTTTTCCGTTAATGCCGCAGCAGAAAGACCACCACCCTGAAGATTAATGCCCTTGTTGTTGGACAGCTCACCACCATTGATTGCCCTGGTCTTTATGCAAGAACCATCAATAGCCATGACTTCCAGGCTGATCCGTCCGTCATCAAGCAGCAGTATGTCACCAACCTTACAGTCGTTTGGCAGATCTTTATAACCGAGCCCCACCTGGGTTTCATCACCGTCATCAATGGGAAGGCTGGCATCCAGGTTAAAGGTTGCGCCATCAGGAAGGTGAATCTTGCCTTTCTGGAAACGGCCAATGCGGATCTTTGGTCCTTGCAGATCACCCAGAATGGCAACCGGACGGTTCAGCCTTACAGCAATTTCACGAATGGTTTTGGCACGGGCTTTGTGATCTTCCGAATCACCATGGGAGAAATTGAGGCGAACAACGTTAACTCCAGCTTCAATCAGCTTTTGCAGTTGTTCTTCAGATTCTGTTGCAGGCCCCAGGGTTGCCACAATTTTTGTGCGTCTGAGCATGATAATCCTCTCGCTGGTGAACCCGCCGCTCTCATGGGAGCCTTCAGCCTGTTAAAGGCTTTATGCCACCCCAGAGGAGTGATTACAGCAAGCGACAGGCCTTAATGGATTAATGATGTACACAGCAGCCGTTCACAACCTGTACACCTCTGCTCTGCAGGACAACTGTATTGAACGGAGTGCAAACATAAAGAAGAAAATGCGATTACAGTATAGGAGCCATCTTGCCCCATAGCACTGTCTTCTCTTTGTTTACCAACAGCCTCCAAGATTGCGTATCTCATTTATCGTAACCAACACAGGCCCGTTAAACGAGCCTGTGTTGAGTTCACCTTTGTGAATGCCTTACGCGTTTATCAGGGCCTTGGCCGTATCCAGCATACGGTTGGAGAAGCCCCACTCGTTGTCGTACCAGGACATAACCTTAACCAGGTTGCCCAGAACACGAGTCTGAGTAGCATCAAAGTTGGAAGAGAACGGACTGTGGTTGAAGTCCATGGAAACCAGTTCTTCGTTGTTCACAGACAGAACAGTACCCATTGCCGGGCTGGACTTGGCAGCGGTAGCAATGATTTCGTTCACTTCTTCAACAGTGGTTTCACGTGCAGCAACGAAGCTCAGATCAACCAGAGAGACGTTGATAGTCGGTACGCGAACAGCCATGCCGTCGAACTTGCCTTTCAGCTCAGGAACGACTTGACCTACTGCAGCTGCAGCACCGGTTGCTGTTGGAATCATGTTCATGGCAGCGGCACGGGCACGGTACAGGTCAGAGTGGTATACATCGCTCAAACGCTGGTCGTTAGTGTAAGCATGGATAGTGGTCATCAGACCCTTATCAATGCCCAGAGCATCATTCAGCGGCTTGGCAATAGGAGCCAAACAGTTAGTGGTGCAGGACGCGTTAGAAATAACGGTCATATCTGCAGTCAGAGTGTCGTGGTTCACACCGTAGACGATGGTAGCGTCAACGTTTGAGCCAGGAGCAGAAATGATAACTTTCCTGGCACCGGCATCCAGGTGTGGCTTGCAGGAATCTTTGGAACGGAAAACACCAGTACATTCAAAGACAACGTCAACACCCAGCTCGCCCCATGGCAGCTTCGAAGGGTCACGCTCAGAGAAAGTCTTGATTTCGTCACCGTTTACGAACAGGGCGCCTTCGCCTTCTTCAACCTGTGCGTTGAAACGGCCATGAACGGTGTCGTACTTAGTCAGGTGAGTATTGATTTTGGTGTCACCCAGATCATTAATGGCAACAATCTGGTATTCATCGCGACGGCCAGCTTCGTAGAGTGCGCGCAGTACGTTGCGACCGATACGGCCGTAGCCATTAATAGCTATCTTGATCATGATGTCTCCAAATACCGTTAATCAAAGCGGAATTACCGCCCTGCCTGTAGTTAACCAAATGAAATCATATTTTCTGATTTCAGTCGAAGGTTATTTACCGTAGTAAGCCTTGGTGAGCAGCTCTTCCAGCTCGGAAATCAATGGCAAACGAGGATTTGCCGTTGTGGTCTGATCTTCAAAGGCGTGGTTAGCCAGCATGCTGATTTTACTCTTGAACAGAGACTCATCGACACCAATCTCCTGAAGAGACGCAGGCATATCCAGTCGCTTCATCAAATCACGAACGGCATTGGCCAGGGATTTAACCCCCTCTTCCGGAGTCTTGGCGGGCAAGCCCAGCATTCTGGCAATCTCAGCATACTTCTCATGGGCAATGTAATACTGATATTTCGGGAATGACGCCACCTTGGTTGGATTAGGGCAGCCGTTGTACTCAATCACATGAGGCAATAACACCGCATTGGCCTGACCGTGAGAAATATGCAGTTCATTACCCAGCTTATGAGCAATCGCATGGTTTACCCCCAGGAATGCGTTGGCAAATGCCATGCCGGCAATACAGGACGCGTTGTGCATTTTCTCACGAGCTTTTTTGTCCGCGGTTTCATAAGACTGCGGCAGATAATCAAAGACCAGCTGAATCGCTTTCATCGCCAGAGCATCGGTGTAATCTGAAGCCATGATGGACACATAAGCTTCAATGGCGTGAGTGAGCACATCCAGGCCAGTATCTGCTGCCACCTTCTTCGGCACAGTCAGTACCAGGTTAGGATCGATAATTGCCACATCCGGAGTCAGCTCATAATCAGCCAGTGGGTACTTGGCACCTTTTTCCTTGTCGGTAATAACGGCGAACGACGTTACCTCAGAACCGGTACCGGAAGTGGTCGGAATTGCCACCAGCCTGGCCTTCTTACCCAGATGCGGGAATTTATAGACACGCTTGCGGATATCCAGGAATTTCTGAGCCATACCGGCAAAGTCAGCATCCGGCTGTTCATAGAAAAGCCACATTCCCTTAGCCGCATCAATCGGTGAACCACCGCCCAGGGCAATGATCACATCCGGATTAAACCGCGCCATTTCGCGAGCGCCATTGCGCACTGTTTCCAGGCTTGGATCAGGCTCAACCTGATTGAAAATTTCAACCTGAACCGGTGTGGCACGCTTTCTCAGGTGGTAGAGGATTTTATCCGCATAACCCAGGGACTGAATAACCTCATCAGTAACGATAAATACACGAGAGATGTCCTGCATCTTTTCAAGGTACTGCAGAGAGTTGCTCTCGAAGTAAATCTTTCTGGGAAGTTTAAACCATTGCATATTGACCCGGCGCTTGGCGACACGCTTGACATTGATCAGGTTTACGGCAGATACGTTGGAGGTGGTACTGTTACCACCGTAGGTACCACAACCCAGAGTCAGGGAAGGCATATTGGTATTGTAAATATCACCAATGGCACCGTGGGTACTTGGTGAGTTGATAATGATACGGCCTGCTTTCATGGCCAGAGAGAATTCATCAATCACCTGGTTATCCTGGGCATGAAGTACGGCAGAGTGTCCAAGGCCACCAAAGTTCAACATCTGATCCGCCAGCTCAACAGCATGACGGGCATCTTTAGCCTTGAGCACCCCCAGAACCGGAGACAGCTTCTCACGGGACAGGGGGAACTCAGGACCTACACCCTCAATTTCTGCGGCCAGAATACGGGTATTCTCAGGAACCTTGATACCGGCAAGTTCGGCAATGTAAGAAGGCTTCATACCAACAATCTTACTGTTGACATGCCCATCATGAATGACAACTTCAGCCAGTCGCCCGGTTTCCTCTGGCGTAGTGAAGTACACATTCTGAGACTCCAGCTCTTTGACCACCTCTTTATAGACCGATTGATGAACAATCGCGGCCTGTTCGGAAGCGCAGATCATGCCATTGTCAAAACTTTTGGACATTACCAGGTCATTACAGGCCTGTTTGATATCCGCAGAGTGGTCAACAATGCAAGGTACATTGCCAGAACCTACGCCCAGCGCAGGCTTACCGGAAGAGTAAGCTGCACGCACCATGCCGGAGCCACCAGTTGCCAGAATGACGGCAACTTCAGGGTGCGTCATCAACTTCTGAGTCGCTTCAATGGAAGGGTACTCGACCCACAGCACACAGTCTTCAGGGGCTCCGGCCGCAACCGCTGCATCACGAACAATCCGGGCCGCGTCACTGGAACATTTCTGTGCGGAAGGGTGGAAGGCAAAAATAATCGGGTTCCGGGTTTTGGTAGAAATAATAGACTTGAACATGGTGGTGGATGTCGGGTTGGTCACCGGAGTAACCCCACACACAATGCCTACAGGCTCAGCAACCAGCATGAAATCTTCTTCAGCGTTGTCTTCAATAACGCCAACGGTCTTATCATACTTGATGGAGTGGTAAACATACTCGGTCGCAAAGATGTTTTTGGTCACCTTATCTTCCAGGATACCACGACCGGTCTCCTCAACAGCCATTCGAGCCAGCTCCATATGAGCTGCCTGACCCGCCAGAGCCATAGCCCTGGTGATCCTGTCGACATCTTCCTGAGTCAGCTTAAGAAACTTCTCCCTTGCCACCATTGCCCGCTCAATTAACGCATTAATCTGAGCATCAACATCCTGAATAACCGCATCTTTGTTTACGGTTTTTTCAGCCTGCTTTTTTCCGGCCATGATTATCGTCCTCTATCTAAGTAGTTAACCAAGATAACCTTAAAAAAACTATCTATAATTCCGAGGCTATTTGTTTTATATCTTCGCTCAGAATAGAAATACTATTTAATAAGCTGGCAACCATCAGGTCTCCGTCTTCTATTTCAACCTTCTCAAGATAGTGCATCTTGGGTATTAATGCCTGACCATTGCCATTTATCGGTAAATTCTCTGCTTCGATAAAATTGCATGCATTAGCCTTTGCAAGTTCATTGAGTATCCCAAAATATTTATTCTAAAAAAATATTTAAATTTGTTTTTTGTTTATCTTTAGATATATATCGTTTTCCGTCTTCAGCATTACAACACAAGAAAACCAAAAAAAACTGATTCAAATCAAGAAACCACTATTGATTTCTTTTGCAAAAGAGCATCAAAATAGATCAACAGCATTCACACATTGACATGATTTTTTCCATACTTAATTTTCAAAAAAACTTATAAAAAACGGCATTTTCAATAAAAACCAATAAACTAAAAAAAACATTTTCAAAATCAGGCCACTGGAAAAACACAACCGCATCCTATAAAAACAGAAACAGACAACAATAAACAACAGTTATAAAATCCCCCCGCCATAGTTTTTTATTAATTAGGAAAAAAGGCTTTACCTGCTGTAACCTTTCCGTATCATTAGCAAGAATTTGAAGTGTCTAATCCGGAATTTTTCAGCCCTGATGATAAAACGACGAATGATTCGGTCCCGCCGTTATGACCGGGCTGCAAGAAAAGAAATTCTGACCAGACCTGAAACGCATTGTTAACCCTTGATCGAGGAAGAATCAGTCACATGTCCCAAAAAATCCTGGACCTGGTAAAGCCAGGCGTAGTTACCGGCGATGACGTTCAGAAAATCTTTGAAGCTGCCAAGGCCGGTGAATTTGCACTGCCAGCAGTGAACGTTGTTGGTACCGATTCAATCAATGCAGTTCTTGAAGCTGCGGCCAAAGTGAAGTCTCCTGTCATCATTCAGTTCTCCAACGGTGGCGCGACCTACTTCTCAGGCAAAGGCCTTAAGACTGACCCTGCTGGTGCCCTGGGTGCTATTGCCGGTGCAAAATATGTCCACGCGGTTGCAGAAGCTTACGGCATCCCTGTAGTCCTGCACACTGACCACGCTGCCCGCAAACTGCTGCCATGGATTGATGCTCTGTTGACTGCGGGTGAAGAGTTTTACGAGCAGCACAGCAAGCCACTATTCTCTTCTCACATGATCGACCTGTCTGAAGAGCCCCTGGAAGAAAACATTGCCACTTGCGCCGAATACCTGAAGCGCATGGCCAAGATGGACATGACACTGGAGTTCGAACTGGGCTGTACGGGCGGTGAAGAAGACGGCGTGGACAACTCTCAAATGGACAGCTCTATGCTATACACCCAGCCGGAAGACGTAGCCTACGCCTACGAAATTTTGAGCAAGATCAGCCACCGTTTCACCATCGCCGCTTCTTTTGGTAACGTTCACGGCGTATACAAGCCAGGCAACGTTCAGCTGACACCAAAGATTCTCGACAACTCCCAGAAATACTGCTCTGAGAAGTTCGGCATTCCAGCCAAGTCACTGAACTTCGTATTCCACGGCGGCTCTGGCTCTACCCTGGAAGAGATCCGAGAATCTGTCTCCTATGGCGTGGTCAAGATGAACATCGACACGGACACCCAGTGGGCATGCTGGGAAGGCGTTCTGAACTACTACAAGAAAAATGAAGCTTACCTGCAGGGCCAGCTAGGCAACCCTGAAGGTACCGACAAGCCAAACAAGAAGTTCTATGACCCACGGGTATGGCTTCGAGCTGGCCAGGAGTCCATGATCTCCCGCCTTGAGCAAGCCCATCATGACCTGAACAGCGTCAACGTATTGTAATCTGCCCGGACACCGGCACCTGCCGGTGTCCTATCACCAAAACCTCTCAAGCCAAAATCCCCCTCAAATCATCAAGAACAGCGAAATCCCTTGTCACCTCTAAACTCTTTAGCCCCTCTGACGATATATCTCACAACTCTAAACAAAAAGAATGGGGAAAATCATGCCCAGACAGAAAGTAAAACCCAAAAGTACCACCACAAAAAAAGATAAGCTGCAATCCAAATCAGCCAATGATGAATGGGTCGGACTTAGCTTCAGAGTATCCCCCGAGTTTTCCAGGGAATTTAAGGTGTATGCCGCCAAGAATGACTTTAAGCTGGTTGATTTACTGAAAGAAGGCTTTAAAGCGCTGAAAAAGCAGCGACGTCAGTCCCAGGTTCGATAAGGCAAACCATAGCCAGAGACCGATCCGACATCGGAGAAGGATGCACGATTGACGGGTAAAAGGGAATAACAAAATTAAAGCTAAAAAAAATCAGCCTGACGGCTGATTTTTTTTGAATTGGAGCGTAAAACGAGGTTGACTCTTGTCACAAGAAAGTGGGACCTCAACGCTGGCAAGCGTTATGTTCTGCCAACTGAGCTATTCAAGCTGCGGATGATTTTAAGGGTTTTCAGCCCTAGCTCTCTGTTAAAGAGTATGAGTGGCGTCCCCTAGGGGACTCGAACCCCTGTTACCGCCGTGAAAGGGCGGTGTC
>NZ_JAHHPM010000051.1 GCF_024606345.1 Endozoicomonas sp. YOMI1 | reverse complement strand
TGGGCAATGGATTGAAGCTTTCACCAGGATTGTGAAGAATATCAACAGCTGATGAACTTTGTGAGGTTGATCTCCCTGAACCTGAAAAAATATTTCCAGCAGTATTTTCCAACGTTAGGGTAAGTGGAGGATGATTAACATTTAAAAAGTATGAGTGAGAATTCGCTTCACCGGCCATACTCCAAACCCGATCAATACTTAATTCTGGTTGACAGGTAATAATTCTGGTATTTTTGTCAGCCTCCCGGTATGCCTTGGGTTTATGTGATAAGTCTAAGGGCTCGCTTTGTGCAGGTTCTTGAGAAGAAATAACCCTGACTGGCATTGTTTTAAAACGGGAATCCATAAATAGGTTATGGAAGCTTTCACCATATGGCATCAAGGGATTGACATAATTACTTGGTGCAGTTTGATCAACTCGCAGCCCGAAGACTAAACCATTTTGCTGCGGCCAGTCTTTAGAAGCCGGGCCACTGCTTGACATAACAGACTCATAGGCTTTCTGAAATACCGAATACAGGGAGTGTGAGTTAAAATATGGAGTAGCCATTGAATTATTGAGTTATTGAGTTATTGAATTAATAATTAGGACTATTCCTTCTTATAAAAAGTTCCCCCCATCAGATCCCTTCAATATTTATTTCAACCTTAGTCAGAAAATATGATTTCATTTGGTTAACTACTACTTAATAACAGTGACGTTAAGCTCTTCGTAGCCGGAGCCGTAAGGACGAAAAAGCCAGTGGTCAGGTGTTGTTTTTCTCGTAAGGTGGTCAAGAACCTGTTTGCTTTCTCCACAGCGGTCAATAAGACCATAACGTTGACGCGCCCGGTAACCGACAGTTCTCCGTCATTTTTGATCGGACTAACCGGGCTCGGGAGGCACAGCAGATTTACCGTTTGCCTACCCAGAGCACAGCGACAAATACCTTCTTATCCTTCGATTACTGACTACTCAATCAGTTTGAAAAGCGGGCGGGAGGGGAGAAATGGAGGTCGATTCAAGCTCACTATTTTTTGCTTTATTCGATTCTATTATAAAGGCGGCAGCTTGCTTACCTGCAATTTTTGCTTGTTCTTTATCACCGGTATTCATGAAAACTTTATAGTAAGCCTTACGGTAAGCCTTCCGTTCCTCGGTCTGTGCGTAAGCTTTATGGTAAGCCTTCCCTTTCTCGGACTGACGGTAAGCCTTCTGGTAAGCCTTCTGGTAAGCCTTAATGTAAGCCTTCCCTTTCTCGGACTGTGCGTAAGCCTTTCGGGAAGCCTTCCCTTTCTCGGACTGTGCATAAGCCCTTCTTAAGGCCTTCCGTTTCTCGGACTGTGCATAAGCCCTTCGGGAAGCCTTCCCTTTCTCGGACTGTGCGTAAGCCTTTCGGGAAGCCTTCCGTTTCTCGGACTTACTGTAAGACCTCTGGTAAACCTTCTGGTAAGCCTTATGATGAGAGATGGTTAGTGATTCACCAGAAGCAGAAGCTTTAAAATCCAACTCAGTTCCTGCAGGAGACGTATTCCGTTGAAGCTGTTTACTATTTAGTTGAGGGTTAGTAATAGAAACTGGCACCTTTGGCGTAGAAAAAAGATCAACAAGATTGTGATTATTGGGCAATGGATTAGTAATTTCACAAGGATTGTAATGAATATCAATAACTGACGAGCATTGCGAGTTTGATTGCCCTAATCCTAAAATAGACTGGATTGAAAAACATTCATTATCAGGAATATATGTGGGGGCATGATCATTATTCTGCGGTTTTATTCTGACAGGTAAGTAAAGTGGTTGATCTTCTTTAGCATGGCTATCAACAACGACTATCGACCTTTTTTCAAACCGGGGGTCATCAAATGGATTATGAAAAGTCACCGCTGGCTGCTGAAGGTAGTTTTCAGTAGTTTTATCAGTACGCATAGCACATGGAACAATAGCCACAGCCATTTCTGCAACGTGACGGGAGAAAGCCTGACATGATGTGTCAGGTTCAAAAAAAACAGTATTTTGAAAATAAGAAAAGCGGTCAGAAGCTTCATCTAAATGAGCAGGATGGTTAGGTCTATCCATTTTTGAAGTATAGAAGTATTAAATTACAGCTTGAGACAAATCATTTTCATAAAAGTTCCTACCTGACACAAACTATTCAATATTTATGTCAACCAAACATAAGAATTTGCCAGGGCTATTGAGTAGTTGGCCAAATGGAAACGTCTATTTCTGACTAAATGGGCAGGGAAGAAATAGAGGTTGATTCAAGCTCATTATTTTTTGCTTTATTCAATTCTTTTATGAAGGTGGCAGCTTGCTTACCAGCGATTTTTGCTTGTTCTTTATCACCGGTATTCTTGAAA
>NZ_JAHHPM010000530.1 GCF_024606345.1 Endozoicomonas sp. YOMI1 | reverse complement strand
GTTTTGAAACTCAGAAATGTGCAAATTATTCCGGGGCAATTCCTAAGCTTAATGTTCACCCTAAGAAGCAATACTAACCGGCCAGGGGCGATACTCATGACTTTAATTGAGAATTACACACGAACCCAATTTTCCTGGGCTACCTCTAACCTCCCGGTAATCGATTGAGTATCCTCATCATACAGTTCCTCTAGCTCCCGGTGTTCATCAGTGAGCAGTTCTTTCTGTTTTGCTGCCCTGTTAAGCCAATCTTCGGTTTTACGGATGGCATCCTTCAGTTTCACGATATCACACCCATACTCCTCTCTCAGGAAAGAGCGCTGTAAAGATTCATGCCATTTCGCTTCGACAGGGTCCGGAATACCAGCCTCAACTCTGGCAGTGTTAAGCTTCTCGCGCTTTTCTATCTCAAGCTTCAATTTCTCTGTCCTACCATCTTTTTCATAAAGTTTTATGTAGTCATTAATCCTTGCTAACTCTGCCGCATAAAGTTTGGTTCGCAATGCGAAGAGAGACTCCTCCATTCTTTGGTATTTTTTTAAGAACCTCTCTTTTGGTAAAGTAAGATCGGTGATCTCGGTTAATTTTTCACGGGTATCCACCGACGCGGACACAGCTGAAGTAATGAAGTTAGAGATTTTATTGGAGAGCATATAGCCAATAGCAAAAACCCCGATTGCAATAAATATACCGACAGGTACAGCAAGAACTAACGCGATCCCCGCCTCTGGCACACTTGCACAAAGAATTAAAGCACCAACAAAAAGCGCAGGTGTTACGGAAGAGGCTAGCACTATGTTTAGAGTGTTTAACACTATAGAGGACAGGGTGTAAGCCTTGCTGCGTATTGTTTCTACCAGTGAACTCCGGTCAGTCTCTGGATTATTGACCTGGTATATTGTCTTAAAGCTTTTGGAAAAGATTTTAATCGCCAGGGCAAGCTTTTTTATTTTGCCGGGTGGACGCTTGAACTCCGGATCATCAATGGTAATATCATCAGCCTTAAATGGCGACTCCATCTTGTCAAGCGCTGTTTGTTCCGGCGAAGACGTCGTCAGCCTGGATGTTTCAGATGCTTCCAGCACTGAAGTTTTCTCAGAAGTGGATACTGCCCTGTGAAAGATTGACTTGTCTGAGCTTGTCTGGCTTTCGGACCTAACAGCATTATCGTCCCCTTGCTGCGCTGTCACTGCTTTTTTATCAGTTGAAGTGTTTGCATTTCCTGATGCTGGTAAGAAACCATTGCCATGAATCATAGGACACTCCTTGTGCTTATTGCTTGTATTTGGATGAGGTATTCAAGTTTTGATAGGCAATTGATAAAACATTTCCATATGTTTCTGATCAATTGAATTAAGATTTAACGATTTTCTTTTCCATAAAACACTAACCGGACGGTAAGTAATACTAACCCCTTGCTTTGTGAGTTAGTTGCAGAATTAAAACCACTCAATTTTTAAGGTTCTTTTGAAAATTACTGGATTGATTAATTGCTGTTAGTATGGGAACTAAGGTTTGAAATTTTACTCTAACAGAGAAAGCTATCATTACAGTGTGATAATCAATACTCTCAATTAATATTGTAATAAGTGATTTTTAATGGAAACTACAAGCCAACCTTTTAGCACCCTTTGTTGCTGCACCAATTTTAGATATTGTCCAAATCCCCCCGGCTATCCAGAGGAAAATGAATGCAGAAGCGCAGGATACCGAAAAATACAAATTACAGAATCCGTCAATAATCTTAGTGTCAGTGAACTTGTCAGTAAACGTGTCAGTAAACGTGTCAGTAAATATAGTCTCGACCTGACCCCAGAGGAAAAAAAACATCATCATGTTCCTCATATTCGGGTGCGCAGCAATTTACATGATGAAGATATTTTAAGACATCACACCAGAGAAGTTCAGCAGCTGCAACGTTTTCATGAAGTTATCAATTGGAATACAAAGAATTGGAGTACACGACCAGAAAAACAACGAGAAGAAATAGAACAACTGTTGAAAGTACATCGTAGTTCTTACTGGATGAAGATGGCAATCGAGTATGGCTACCTTGATGTGCTTAAGTATTTTATCAACAAAGGGGAAGAAATTAATAAAGTTGGCTCCTCCTCCCACATCTGCAAAGCCGTTTCCTATGGACAATTGGAAATCGTGGAATATCTGGTTGATCTCGGGCTCAAAGACGAAGACAAGTCTTTCTTCATCCCCGACGACGGAAGAACTGCGAATGAGGGACTTATCCACGAGGCAGTTGGATCATCAAATAAGGATGAGGATACAGCCTACAGAATGATCGAGCTTCTTCTGAGCAAGGGAGAAGATCCTGATGGTTGTTGTGGTGAGATTACTCCTCTCAGGCAGGCAGTGAAGCTTAATAAATTGCGCATTGCCAAACTTTTGAGGCAAAGAAGCAATCTTAAGAGATATTGCTTATTGTCCGTGAGTGATAAAAAAGAGTTTGACTGGTTAACTACTTTGCAAAACGCAATTGAAGGCAAAGATGAATCAGGCATCAAATCACTACGTAAGAAATCAGGATTAGACTCTGCTAAATGGATGCAAATGGCATCCAGGCACGGATTCCTTGAAGTTCTCAATTATTTTGTTGGCCAAGGAAAAAAAGTTTGCAACAAATCTTTCCAGGCCCCTATCTGGTCAGCGGTTTCTCGTGGACAATTTGAGATTGTTGAATATCTGATTGACCCAAAACTTAACGATAGAAAAAAAGCTTATTACAAACCTGTTCATAAAAGCGGTATTGATTCTCTTATCGATGCTGCAGTTCAATCAACATGGATGGATGAGCAGACGGCCTGTAGGATGATCCGGCTTCTTTTAGACAGCGGGGAGCCTATAGATGGCCATGGCAAATACTCCCCTCTGGTCCGGGCAGAGGCGCTTAATAAAACGGTGATTGTTAATTTTTTAAAGAAAGAAGCCGGTCTTTACATACAGCAGTCTGAAGAAAAAGTTTGTGACGATATGCCTGCACCGTTGGGCCCTCATGATGATTATGCTGAGCCTGAGGGAGCTTATGGCTATTCTCCAATACCGTCAGCCCCTCCTGCTGATCCTGTGGGAGCTTATGGCTATTCTCCAATACCGTCAGCTCCTCCTGCTGATCCTGTGGGAGATTATGGCTATTTTCCAATACCGTCAGCCCCTCCTGCTTATCCTGTGGGAGATTATGGCTATTTTCCAATACCGTCAGCTCCTCCTGCTGATCCTGAGGGAGATGGTTATTTTCCAATACCGTTAGCCCCTCCTGCGTACGATTCTTCAGAGTATCGGTTAAATCCTCCGGGTACACTGAATGTTGATACGCCTCCAAGTTATGAGGAGTCAATGGGAATAGAAAAGAACCCCAAATAAAAATTGTCTCGTTCCCATGCTGGAGAGGCTGTCGCAAAAGACAGATTAAAAAGACTTTCGCGACAGCCTCTAGAGCGTGGGAACGAGTCACTCTCTGTGCTCATTATCCTTAACGCTTGATGGCGATGGTAAGCCCATCGGAAACAGGCAGTATCATCATATCCACACGATGATCGTCGTGAATTTTCCGGTTTAATGCTTTCAGGGCAGCAGTATCTTCATCACTTGCATCTGCATCTGCTACTCTTCCGCTCCATAGCACGTTATCGATAAGAATCAATCCACCAGGACGAACAAGCTGCAGGCATTGCTCGTAATAACCGTCGTACCCCGTTTTATCCGCATCAATAAAGGCCATATCAAACTGATTCAGTTCACCGTTCCTGATCAGCTGATCCATCGTTTCCGATGCCGGAGCCAGGTGAAGCTTGATCCGCTCAGAGACACCGGCTTTTTCCCAATAGGGTTTGGCTATGTTGGTATACTCACTGCTGATATCACAGGCAATCAGCTCCCCATCGTCAGGCAGTACCAGGGCAACAGAGAGTGCACTGTAACCCGTGAAAACACCCATTTCGATGGTCCTGCGTGCATTGGCCAGTTTTGCCAGCATGGCCATAAGCTGCCCTTGCTCAGCAGAGATTTGCATCATTCGGTAGCGATGGTGACTGGTCAATTCACGCAGCTCTTTTAATACCGGGTGCTCACGTAGACCAACATTATAAATATATTGATAAAGCGTATCATTGAGTTGCAGGGTTTCAGTGGACATTGGTGGTGGAATCCTGTTAATTCCTGAGGAAAAAATCAAAGATATGGATTAAATTGCTGACGATTAAGTCAAGAATGAAGTCTGAAAATAAGTGGTTGTTATTTATTATTATCATTCTGCTGCAGCAATCGGCTTCAGCAATTCCCGATAAATTGATTACCATCAATGATATCAAGGGTTAGAGGGAAAG
>NZ_JAHHPM010000529.1 GCF_024606345.1 Endozoicomonas sp. YOMI1 | reverse complement strand
CGGGCGCTATTCTCGGACAGCCTCCTAGCACGCCAATTATTGCCGCAAGGGTGATAAAAGCATGGAGAAAACCGGGCTCTTTCCATGACGTTTCTGCCGGTGTCGATACAGTCAAACCAAAATTCCTTTGGATACTGGGCAAATAGCCAGATATAAATATCCATTCCCCAGGATGAAAATACGCTATTTTATAAATTTCGACGATTAACATCCCAATCAATCTATTTATTTAGCAAGTGTAATGACAAAAATATTACCCTGGTTATGCATATGTGCCCTGATAATCACAACTGAAGAGATATCAGCGGAGAATAATCCTGTAGAGACTCCCTTATCGTGTCATCCGGGGTGGCTAAACAACCATATGGAGCACGTACTTCCCTGCTACCTTTCAAAAGAAGAGCCTGACTATGGATGGACTATAACCCAGACCGCTTCAACAACCGTCAAGCATGATGACTTATCCACTGAGGTAGACATCATCCATGCCAACCTGGTCTCCCTGCGCTGGCAGCAGGGAGAGAAGGCTTCAGTGGATTTCCCTTTATGGCAACATCGGTTAACCATCTATAAGCCACAACAACTGCAGTACGATACAGCGCTGCTTTACATCAATGGTGGAATCATTCACGCGCCCGGTGAGTTGCAGCCAATCAACACAGGGCCTGAGTTGGATTTTGCCCGGATCGCCGCCCGAACAACATCCATCGTCATTGACCTGAAGGATATACCCAACCAGTTTCTGCAGTTTAAAGATACGCCGCCATTAAAAGAAGATAACCTGATCGTTTTTACCTGGAAGCAGTTTTTAAATAACCCGCTGCAAAACTTTAACTGGCCCCTGCGGCTGCCTATGGTGAAAGCGGCAATTTACGGTATGAACGCCAGCGAAGAAATTCTGCACCAGCAAAAAATTGCCATCAATGGTTTCGTCATTGCAGGCGCGTCCAAGCGAGGCTGGACTGCTTCTCTAACCGCCACCCAGGATAGCCGAATCGTGGCGCTAATCCCCCTGGTTGCCGATTTTATGAACATGAGAGCGATGGCTGATCATGTTTTCAATGTTTATCCACAAGGCAACCCGGCTATATCACCTTACTTTCCTTTCAAGGCCTTGTTAGAAAGACCAGAACTGGATCAATTAATTGCTATCGTTGATCCTTACCAGTACAAACGATATCTCAAACTTCCCAAGTTCTTTGTCAGTGCATCCGGCGATCACTTCATTCCACCGGATACCAGCAAAGTGTTTTTTGACCATTTACCGGGGGATAAATGGATGAGAGTTCTGCCGAATCAGGGACATTATATTAATCAGGGTAATGCCCATTTGGTAACCGATTTGACCGAATCTTTCTACGGTGCTTTTCTTCAAGGCCGCCCACTACCCAAAGTTACCTGGGAACAGAAAGGTAAATCACTCAACATAAAAACAACAAAGCGGCCAAAAGAAGCCTGGCTCTGGCAAGCCAATAATCCATCTGAAAGAGACTTCCGCAAAGTGCCGTCAAATACAAACCTTTCACCCTATACTCGTACCAAAGTGAAATTTGCCTGTCATGGTAGCAAATGCAGTAGCAAGGTAGAGATGCCTCAGGATAACAAAGGCTGGACTGCCAGCTTTGTGGAAGTGCATTTCAGTAATGCTCCCTTTACCGATTTGATCTTCACCACCCGGGTATTTGTCAATCCAGACCGATATCCATAGCTGTTTGGCTTTTTGGCATCAGCACTCCTGACGGACTGAAATACCAGCCGCTTTAAGCTGCCAGAGTTGGTACTATTCAAAAAGGATTCTTAAGTAGTTAACCCTATGTAAGTACTTTCGATCGTTTATGTTGCAAGCTGCATTTATATCTCGGTCATGGGTAGTACCACAATCACACTCCCATGATCGGACAGCAATTCCCGATAAATTGATTACCATCAATGATATCAAGGGTTAGAGGGAAAG
>NZ_JAHHPM010000528.1 GCF_024606345.1 Endozoicomonas sp. YOMI1 | reverse complement strand
GAATAGGTGGCCGAATGTTTCCGGAATCAGTGGCCGAATGCTTCCGGAATACCCAGGGTCTGGCCGGAGTTTGGATTTTTCAGCTCTACCGTGACCACTGGCAGGCCGTTTACTGATAGCATCAGGTCAGGTTTATTCCCTGCCTTGTCGTATTTCACCTGGCGGGTAATAGTCAGGCGGTTTTCGCTGTACAGTTTGAGACTGTCAGGGTTTTTCTGATTACCAGGGGCAAAAAAAGCAACCCGTAACTTGCCGAAGCATTTGAAACCGTGGCGCAGAACCTTGAGCATGCCGGAGCTATTCAGGGTTTTGCACAAATCGGCCAGAACCACCTTTTTAGTATCGCTTTTGTGGATAGCTTGCAAAGCCTTCCAGGGCTTGGGCAGAGTAGTCTGGATAAATGACAGCACTTGTTCGGGAAACAGTGCCTGCTCCCTATCATAATCTTCAGGATTGCCCTTTTGATAACCGCCCTGATGAATCAGTTCGAACTCAATGGCATCTTCCAGCCGGTCTTCAGTGTGCTTTTTTTTCATTTGTCCAGTCTTCTATGGACAGGGAGGGTACCCTGGTGAACTCACGGGTATTATTGGTGACGCAGGTCATACCAAGACTTCGGGTATGGCCTGCGATGAGGTTGTCGTATCCACCGATTTGCAGGCCTGTTGCATAAAGATGCTGTCTGATATTGGCTGAATGATCGGCGGCTTTTTCGTCAAAGGGTAAAATGGTCACCCGCATCAAAAACTCATTCAGCATGGCTATTTTGGTCTGCTTTCTTTTTTCGCTGTCAGAGTTATAAACGCCAAACATCAGTTCATCATAGGTAATTGAAGAAATGAACAGATCGCCACTATGGCTGGCTATCTTCTGGCGCACTCGTTTAGGGTCGCCTTTTTGCATGGCGAAGATAACCATGTTGGTGTCCAGGATATAGTTCATTCGCCCCAGTCCCCCATATCCCTGGGCTGCATATCAGGCTGAGGTTCGCGTTCGAACTCGGCAGCACTTTCATCGACCATCTGAAAGAATGAGTCCCAGTCTCCTTTTATCGGGGTGATTAAAATGGATTCTCCGCGCTTGGAAATCCTGACGCGTTTTGTACCTTCTGGCAACTCTAGCTCTTTAGGGATTCTGACCGCCTGTGAACGATTATTTCTGAATACGCTTGTTTCCATACCTGATCCTGTATATCTATTTTGTATATCCCAACAATAGTCTATGACAGCAGGCAGATCAATAAGTTCAGAGAGGTTGCTATTAACAGCTCATATCTTGTTCTTGGCAGGACTTACACGAATTTCATCACCGGTGCAGAGTTATACGTGTTGGCGATATTTACCTGCTGATGACCATTTTCGTGCCGTCACGAAAATGGTCATCCTGAGGATTTCCTGAGTTTTTACAGGCATTTCTGGCTTTATCTACGACTTTGGCGAAGTTTTCCCAGCGGTCGTACCCCAGTTCTGACGTCAGTTCCCGCGCATACCAGAACTCTATGGGAGCATCGAGTGACACTCCCCGCCCTTATCAGGCGAGGCTTCTTTCTGACTTCGCAGGCTTTTGCCAGTCTATGGCGA
>NZ_JAHHPM010000527.1 GCF_024606345.1 Endozoicomonas sp. YOMI1 | reverse complement strand
CTACGGCACACACTCGTCATTCCGCCTTGCCCAGCGGTCCAAAATGACTTGCTCGCTATCATATTTAGAAGGTGGAATTGGTATAACATAATCGACAACTACACTTAACGCTGCTGAAGCCTCTTGGAAAGCAGAAAATAGACAACCCGAAAATCCTTTATTGCATTTGCACCGTACACCTTCGTCTGATAGCAATAAGTAATGGTTATGCTGTTTAACTATAAAGAAGCACACCACAACGTTCAAAGGCTGGTTCTGCTGACTGCCAACTGATTGCTCAAAGTCCAACACCAACACCCAGGAGAGGAAACGTGGCTGAGAATACTGCGAGTCAGAAAGACTACAGTGTCACCCCAGACGCTCATCCAAAAAAAACAACCCGAACGCTGGTTCTCAATGAAGGCAACCCTGAGAAAAAACGGCAGGAGTTGATAGATTATTTTCACCAGACTTTTGATCAGTATAACCTGCTGTTTGAAACCCTGGCGTGCCAGGAAGCCTGGTATGAAAAAGCAATTCCCCTCCGTCACCCGCTGATCTTCTATTATGGGCACACTGCCGCTTTTTTTGTTAACAAGCTGATCACCGCAAAACTGATCTCGGAACGAGTTGACCCTTATATCGAGTCCACCGTTGCCATTGGTGTGGATGAAATGTCCTGGGATGATCTGGACGACAGTAACTACCAATGGCCAACCGTTCAACAGGTTCGTGACTATCGCAGCAAAGTCAGGGCATTGGTTTCCGGTTTCATTCAGAACATGCCACTGGAGATACCCATCAACTGGGAGAGTCAGGCCTGGGTCATCCTGATGGGCATTGAACATGAACGCATCCATCTTGAAACCTCATCGGTACTGATTCGCCAGCTGCCAATCTCCTACGTCCAGCCACACAGTTACTGGAAACACTGTACTGAAACAGGGTCAGCACCGGAAAACCGTCTGATTGAGATGCCCGGTGGATCACTTCACCTGGGCAAAGATTACGATGATTCTCTCTACGGCTGGGACAATGAATATGGACGCTGCGAGGTTGAGGTCACACCATTCAAAGCCAGCGAATACCTGGTCAGCAATCAGGAGTTTAAAGCCTTTATGGATGCCGGTGGTTATGACAATGAACGCTGGTGGACGGATGAAGGCTGGGCCTGGGCAACGTTCAGCAACACTGATGGTAAAGCGCGCCACCCTGAATTCTGGGTCCCCGAAGGAGATAGTTATCGCTACCGCACCATGCTGGCAGAGATCGATATGCCCTGGAACTGGCCAGTAGACGTCAACTGTCATGAAGCCCAGGCCTTTTGTCGCTGGAAGTCAGAAGTGACCGGCAAACAGATCCAGCTGCCCAGTGAAGCCGAATGGTATTGCCTGAGGGAAGCCATTAATACTGACCAGCCCTGGTGGGATAAAGCCCCTGGAAATATCAATCTCGAATACTGGTCCTCATCCTGCCCGGTTGACCAATTCAGAACCGGAGAACTGTGCGACATTATTGGGAATGTCTGGCAATGGACCACCACTCCCATTGACGGTTATGAAGGATTCCGTGTTCACCCCTGCTACGATGATTTCTCAACCCCAACCTTTGATGGGCGCCACAATCTGATTAAAGGGGGTTGCTGGATATCAACCGGCAACTACGCTATTAAAGAATCCCGCTACGCCTTCCGCCGCCATTTCTTTCAGCATGCCGGTTTCCGTTACGTAGAGTCCAGTGCCATGACCAATACCTCCAGCAACCCTTATGAGAGTGATGCCCTGGTTGCACAATATCTGGCGTTCCATTTTGGCGAGTCTTACTTTGATGTACCAAACTACCCTGAAGCCTGTGCCCGCCTCTGTTATGAAGTAAGTGGTGATACACCCCGAACACGGGCACTGGACCTGGGCTGTTCAGTCGGGCGCACCAGCTTTGAATTAGCCCGCTGGTTTCAACATGTGGATGGCATCGACTTCTCTGCCCGATTCATTTCTGCGGCGGCTGAGCTGCAGGAGCGGGGAAAAATACGCTACCACCTTCCAACGGAAGGAGAACTGGGTGATTACTTTATTGCAGATACCGGTGAAATGGGTTTGGATGATATTGATACCAGCCGTATCCACTTTACTCAAGGGGATGCCTGCAACCTGAAGCCCATTTTAAACGACTATGATCTTGTTTTTGCCGGCAACCTGATTGATCGCCTGAATAACCCGGCGCAATTTCTGGGCATGATACATGAGCGCATACGCCCCGGAGGCATCCTAGTTATCACTTCACCCTATACCTGGCTGGAAGAGTATACGCCCAGGCAGAACTGGCTCGGTGGAATCCGTGAAAATGGTGAAGCCCTCGACACCTATACCGGACTGCAAAGAGCGTTGAGCAAACATTTTGAGGAGGTACGCCCCCCCGTTGATATCCCGTTTGTGATCAGGGAAACAGCCCGGAAATATCAACATACGGTTGCTCAGTGCACGGTATGGCGGCATAAAGCATAGCGATCAGGCTCTGTAACTGCTTGTCTTACCTGAAGGCCGATTGAATAAAGTTATGGTGAACATTGTTTCCCTAGAGAGCAACGCCAAACACTTACACGGATCGCCAACAATATAGGGTATGCTTACTCCTCCCCCTGACACACCGTGAATGGAACCTAATAGTCATTTTGAGGTCAAATGGCAGTATTTATAGTTCAGGTGTGCAGGGTTTATTTTGAAAGCAACAGCATCAACTTACTCCCACCCAAAACCTGCTGGCCGGGTTGACCAACAAACCAACAGGAACCCTAACCGCTCCAGAAGTACATTTTACGGTAAAAGAGTCTCAAACCATCAATCTCATAGAGGTAAACTACCCCTCTGAATGATGGCAGATGTCTTGAGGATGCTTTTTGGAAAAAAAACCATTACAGGGACGTCAGTTCACCTCGGCGGGGGTGCTTGCAGCCTATGGAAATGATACAACGTCGCTGAGAAGTGGCTTCTTCCCGCAAAAACTTTGCCTGCAGAACATTTTGCATAACAGTAGAAAAGTTACCCCGGACCAGGTCATTCAAGAATTCAAACGGGAGCCAGATCGAAATAATAAGTACAAAGTAGCGATAGCGCGCTTTAAGGAAGAATGTTGCCTGAGGGGCTTGGTGTTGAATGGCCAGCCGGTCACACCGGATGCGGTGGTTAAGGATTTTCAGGCAATCAGAGCGACACTGGAACTGGCGCGCTTTAAGGAACAATGTTACCTGAGGCGCCTACCGTTGAGTGGCCAGCAGGTCACACCAGACGCGGTGGTTAAGGCTTTCCCGGATAGTCCGGAAGGCAAACTGGGGATAGCGCGCTTTAAGGAAAAATATTGCCTGAAAGTTGAATGGTAACTACCTGGACAACCAGACAGTATTGGCAGCGTTTGATGAAGTCCCCGGGGATCATTCTTTAAGGCAAGCTGAATACCTGATACAAAGGTTGAATCAACCTCAGTGGCACAATCAAACCAATGAAGCTCAGGATATCATTCAAAAGGCCTGGCAAATCTTAAACAGAGTACCGGTCAAAGAAGAAAAACAACATCAACTGCAATGTATATTGAAATTCATGGCTATGAAAAATGAATTGACCATTGATCATCAGGAAGTGTCTGCAGAACAGGTATTGCAATCCATCAAAACACTCGGGAGTTCATTGAAGAATTCACGCATAGCTTTTTTTTTCCTGGCACACTGCTATATCACCAGCCAACTTGTTAATGGACGAAAAATCCATAAGGATCAGGTTCTGGAGTGCCTGCAAAGCTTTCCTGAAGGAAGCAAGCTGCATCATGCTTTGGACTACTGGTTTGAACAATGCAGCTCTGAAGCTAATATAATGGAAAATTTACTGTTTAAACGGAAAAATTCCGTTATCCCAAGGAGTGATAGTCCTCACGGATATGCAGTCTCTGCTAATCAACATGAGGCTCCGGATCAGTTCAGTTTATCTGTTGATGAAACACTGTGGATTGATATTTGATTTAAAAAACCTACTATTGAGAACTTATGAGTCCCGGATAATGCCTTCAGACCTGAATAATAATAATCCCTGCCGGAACTAATTAATGTCTGACTGGTCATAATTACTGCATTGCTATGCATGCAGACAATCAAATAGACATTTTCGCAGCCATTTATATATTCCAGGAGAATCAACGATGATTTCATCTTCTACCCAACCACCTCAATTAGCAGGAGTAACAACACCACCTGTCAGCACCACAGGAACAGGAGATGTCCAGACTGAGAAAGCCTCCGTAAACCCGGAACTTAAAGAACTTCAAGATGTTTTTTCAGATCGATTAGAACAGGCAAAAAGCGGGTTATCTCAAAACCCTGAGGCGAAACAAGTAATCATAGATCTTGCTAACAGTTTTGGCCTTTTCCAGGACGCTGACAACAGAAGTAGCATGGAGGAGAAGAATAATGATAACTTCGTGGCTCTTGCCCTGGCTCAGTGTAATCTTGCCAACAAACAGGGCTTTGACAAACTTCAACAAGTTTTAAGCACTCAAAATGACATTTTTATGAGCATCCACGTAGATGATGATGCAGCAAGCGCACGAAGCAAGGAACCCCATCTGGAAGCACTGGAAAGAGATCTTGGAGTAATTTCAAGGGAAGATAATAACACCAAGCCCAAGTCAGGTTCCTATAGCATGGGGGTTGAACGGCAGGGCTTTGTAGAAAAACAAATCGAAGAGTGGTTTCAGGAAGAGAAAAGGCAACCTGTTAAAGATGCACTGATGCTGTTAAAGAATCAGATGACATCAGGTGCCGATATAGGTCCTATCGAGAAAAGCGTTACGGAACTGCAGTTTGGAACAGCAGTGGACCTGGCCAAATTTTCGGCCAATTTCAAATACCCTAATCCTGAGATTTTTAGCCAGGCAAGAGAAGAACTTCTGAATAAATCCAGTGAATTAGAACAGCATTTTGCCAATAAAAAAGACCTGCCCAGTGTTTTACAAGGCAAAGTTTCAAATGACATAATGGAACGAGTAATAAATGCGTTATCCCGCCCTGTATCTGAAATGAGCACAGAAACACTGGTGCTGGCTGCAATCATTACGCCCTATACGGAGAAAGACCTGAAGTCATACTTGAAAGCTGCCCAGATATTGTCGCTAAAAACAGCAGCGCAAAAAGACAATCCCGAACTCTCCAATAACACTGCCCTTGCAATGGGTCTGGAGCGTAGTGATGCCATGGTTAGAGAGCATTTTAAAGGCGGTGCACAATATGCTGCCAGCAGTGCTGCTAACGAGCTTCTTAAAAGCCTGACGCCATTGCCTGAAGATATGGCCGCAATGGCCTAAGCCTGTACAATCCCGTGCCCCCCTTTGATATCTTGAAGGGGCGGCACTTCCCTGGTTCAGAAAAGTGCTAATTTCCATACAGCCTCCCAGGAGGCGAAATTGCCGCTTAAGGCAGTCTATTCTCGAACAGCCTCCAAACTGCCCACCCTTTTTTTTCTAATCCAGTAAAAAAAAACAGCATCTGTCTCTTGATGCCGGAGAAGCTGGTGCTCCAGGAAATTACAGAACTTTGGGATATCACGTTTAGTGGAGGGGTCAGTAGCCAATACCCGAACCACGTCACCAGGTGCCATATCCCTGATTTTATTGTGCAGCATCATCACCGGCTCCGGGCAGAACAGACCACAGGTATCCAGCTCATGCTGCACATCAATAGTGCCAACGTTCTCTTCAAGCAACATATCTGACATCAAACGATAAACCAGTCTTTCAGACCAGCTCCTCATAAAAGGTCATGTCGGGCCGCAAACCAGACATTGTTCTTACTAAAATGGCGATAAACCCAGATCAAACCCAGGCCCCGGGCGGCCATAAAAACCGTGTAAGCAAGCCACAAGCCCTGATTTCCCATATCACGAAACAGGAACCAGACTGGAAGAAAAACCAGAGCCGTGGCAATCAGCATCGTGTTCTGCATCATATCGGTTCTGACCGCGCCAATAAAGACACCATCCAACCAGAAACACCAAACGGCAATCAGAGGCATGGCTACCAGCCAGGGCAGGTAAACAGACGCTAGCTCTGCAACTGCCGGGATATTGGTCAACCGGCCCAGCAAAGCGTTCCCGCCAAGACCAAGAAACAGACAGAACAGCCCGCCACAGATCAGAGAACACCAGCCGGTTACCCTTACAACCTGATGAAACTGTCGGCGATCGCCTTTGCCTATCGACTCACCGGTCAAGGCTTCTGCTGCGTGAGCAAATCCATCCAGGCCATTGGAAATCAGCACCATCAGATTCAGCAGCAGCGCGTTGGCAGCGAGCACTTCATCCCCCAGGCGAGCGCCCTGGGCGGTAAAAAATGCCTGTACTGATAACAGACACAATGTACGGACAAACAGGTGGCGATTCAGCATGATCAGCCGACGAAACGCAGCAATATCAAACACCATTTCAGCACTGAACTGTCCATCATCACAGGTCAGAATTCGCCTTACCATCAGCAATCCAAGAGCCAGTGCCAGATAGTCAGCAATCACCGTGGCCATCGCGGCACCCTGAGTTGCCCAGCCCAGACCGAGAACCAACAACAGGTCCAGCACAATATTGACCGCATTACCCACAACCAGGATAAACAAGGGCCCCTTAGGCATTTGCATTCCTATCAGCCAACCAATCAACGCATAGTTAACCAATACGGCTGGTGCTGAAAATATCCGGATCTGAAAGTAGATTTCAGTCTGACCCGCCACCACATCACTGGCTGCAAATAAAGGCAAAGCAAAATGTAAAATCAATGGGGAACAAAGAATCAGCAGCAAGCCAGTCAGAGCAGCAAAAATTACGGACTGTAACAGCCACTTTCTCAGGGCATAACGGTCATTACGGCCCTTTGCCTGGGCAACCGGCCCAGTGGTTCCCATTCTCAGAAAACCAAAAGCCCAGAAAATCATACTGAACATGGTTGCCGCAACGGCAACACCACCCAGATATTCCGGTGAAGAGAGATGACCAAGAACAGCGGCATCCACCAGCCCCAGCAGCGGTACCGAAATGTTGGAGATAATGGCAGGCCAGGCAAAATGCCACACCCGCCGATAAGTTGCCGAAGCCGATAGCAAAGGGTCAACTCCTTCTGCGCCTTAATAATACCAATTCCACCTTCTATATGAGCTGCGCAGCCATTTTGAACCGCTGGATCTTCGTTGGGATTCCTCGCAATACCCGAGGGCACAAGTAGCCCTGCTATTACTCGTCATTCTGCCTTGCCCAGCTGTCCAAAATGACTTGCTCGCTATCATATTTAGAAGGCGGAAT
>NZ_JAHHPM010000526.1 GCF_024606345.1 Endozoicomonas sp. YOMI1 | reverse complement strand
CTACTGCCAACTGACCACCGAAAGCAAGGCCGCCTATCTTACCGTGGCGACTTTCATTGTCAAGCAGTCTTTTTCAGAAGCTTTCACTCTCTGTCACGAGACTGCTAAGGCTGCCAGAAGCCCTCTCAACGGAGGTGCATCTTACCGCGCCGGTTTGATTTGTCAACCGGTTGTTTTTCGTTCATTTCCAAACAACCCATCTTAAAACCGTTCTTCCCGGTCAGCGATGAAGGTTCATTCGGCTGATCTTTGGTAACCGTTTGAGTCAGTCCGTGGAAATGGGGTGCATTATACGGCAGATGTTTTATGTAACAACCCGGGAACAATACCAATAATAAAGCAAAGTTCCAAAGCAGGGGTGGCGGTTAGGTGCCAGATAGACTTTAAATAGAGGAGATCCATGACATTGCCTTTACAAACCCCCTTCTTTAGAATGCCCTTTACAAAACAGACAATAGCTTGCGCCTGATTTAAAAGCGCCAAGCTACTTCAGGATAATCAATCGTTGCAAAGTGGAAGCAGTGCTCCAGCCAGCTTGCCAACACTCGATGGTCTCGTTTGCTCCCGGTTCTTTTCACAATAACCCACCGGGCAGTAAGACATATGACAGCTCTACTATTTTCCAAAACAGTAAACAATCAATACCGGTACCTCTGTGCCGTTAACACCTTTCAAGACTCATACATAAATAACTGGAGACACCACTTGTTCGAACCCCACGCCAGAAACGTTGCCACTATAAAGAATGATCTTCTTTCCGGCTTAACGGTAGCACTTGCTCTTGTTCCAGAAGCTGTCGCCTTTGCCTTCGTTGCCGGGGTTGAGCCGCTGGTCGGCTTATATGCCGCCTTTCTTGTTGGTCTGATCACCGCAGCCATTGGTGGCCGCCCGGGGATGATATCCGGAGCAACGGGGGCCCTGGCCGTTGTTATGGTGAGCCTGGTTGCCACTCACGGTGTGCAATATCTGTTCGCGGCGGTGGTTCTGATGGGCATTATCCAAGTGCTCGCCGGCATATTCAAACTCGGAAAGTTCATCAGAATGGTTCCCCATCCGGTCATGCTTGGCTTTGTAAACGGTCTGGCCATCGTGATCTTCCTGGCGCAGCTGAGCCAGTTTGGTGTTCAAGGTGAAGTCGGCTGGTTAACCGGCTCTTTCCTGGAAAACAGTGTTATTGATGTTGCCTGGATGAAAGGCAATGAACTCTATTTGATGCTTGGGTTGGTTGCCTTAACCATGGCCATCATCCATTTTCTGCCCAGGCTGACCACTGCCATTCCTTCTTCTCTGGCCGCCATCATTGTGGTTACCGCTCTCGCCCTTGGCTTGAACCTGGATACCAAAACCGTTGGTGATGTTGCCGGTATTGCGGGGGGGCTTCCTGCTTTCAGCATTCCTTCAGTGCCTTTAACTTTTGAAACCCTGACGATCATCTTACCCTACTCTCTGATTCTGGCCGCTATCGGTATCATTGAGTCACTGCTGACCCTGAGGATGGTTGATGAAATCACCGAAACACATGGCAGCAGTAACCGGGAGTGTGTGGGTCAGGGTGTTGCCAATGTGGTTACCGGTTTCTTTGGCGGCATGGGCGGCTGTGCGATGATTGGCCAGAGTATGATCAATGTGAATTCTGGTGGTCGAGGCCGTCTGTCTGGAATTTCTGCGGCTTTATTTCTGCTGACCTTTATCCTCTTTGCTTCTTCATTAATTGAAATGATTCCAGTGGCTGCCCTGGTTGGTGTCATGTTCATTGTTGTTATCGGAACCTTTGAGTGGAGTAGCTTCCGAATTATGAACAAAGTACCCAGGGGAGATGCCTTTGTGCTGGTCCTGGTTTCGGTAGTGACCGTTCTGACTGATCTGGCTGTGGCTGTTGTTGTAGGCGTTATTGTTTCTGCCCTGATTTTTGCCTGGGATCACGCCAAACAGATCCAAATCATAAAACAGGAAGACCAGGATGGCTCAACTATTTATAAGGTTCATGGCCCGCTATTCTTTGGCTCTACCACACACTTCCTGACGCAGTTTTCGCCAAAGGACGACAACAGGGATGTTATTATCGATTTCCGGGACTCCAGGGTTTGTGATCACTCCGGGCTGGAAGCCATTGATACGCTGGCCGAGCGCTATATGAACAGTGGCAGGACGCTGCACCTCCTTCACCTCAGCAATGACTGCAGGAAGCTGCTGAAAAAGGCGGGTAACCTGGTGGAGGTGAATGTCATAGAAGATCCCAAGTACTTTGTTGCTACCAATGCCTGATTACGTTCCATCATGACTCAAAGCCCGGGCTTTACTCCGGGCTTTTTAATAAATGCAACTTTCACAGGTGTATACAGTTGATCGCGGTAAAAGTCCGGCATTTGTGCTTTTCATTCTGCCTCGCAGATCGTGCCTGATCATCCTTGCAGTAGGGCTATACTTGACTGCCTGAGTCACCTTGGGGGTTAACATTATGCCACCTGCAAAATGGATAAAGAACTGTACCTCTGTCGATACAACGGGCAATGCAATCAAACCTGAAGTAGTTCGTGATATGGCTTGCTTCGATCACCGGTGGGTTCGCTTGTCCCAGGAAGTGTTCGCCAAAATCGCCAGCTATTTATCAATCAACGATATCAATAATTTTGGGCAAACATCGCCGACAACGGGCAATCGTCTGCGGTCATGCGGCCTGGCAGAGGTCCATTACTTCCTCTCCCTGACGAAGCAAAGGCAGTCTTCGTGCCGGGCAATCATTCAGTCCAGTCAGCAACTCCTTGAGCACCTCAGGACGTTGTCCATATTTTCTGTTCGACACTTCCCTGCGCAACTGGGTCCGGCCTTTTACTCATTTTATGCCAATCATTTGCGCCAGCAGATTCTTGATGGGGCAGCACTGACCCTTATACCCAGTGGCAGCTTTAATGTTAAACCCTTTACCCATCATCTGCGTGATCATATTCCCATCCTCATCGAGAGTAAGGCGAAGAATTACAGTGATATTCTGGCTCTGGAGCATGGTCACTGGATCAGGAAAGCTGAAATCAAACACAAGGATTTTGCCTGTTATGGTCATCAGCATGCCGACCATATTTTATTTGTCCCACAATCCGTTCCGGTAAGCTATGGGAGTGCGGGATTTTTTCACTACAATTACAGTGGCAAAGAGCACTTACTGTCTGTTTATGAATGCAGGAATGATTCGTGGGTTGAGCAACAGCAACTGACAACGGGTGACGTTTTTCCTCAATTTGAGAAAAAGTTTATGACTTCCATGTACCTGTCACCTGATGCCAGGTCACTGGTCTGTATTAACATGGGACAAGCTGTTGCTATTCTCGGTCGGGGTGCCGATGGCCAGTGGGTCAATAGAGGCAACATTGATACAGCTCGTAATCATAATTTGCTGTTCAGTGCCGACAGCAAACACCTTGTGCTTTATGATGGATCATGCATTACGGTGATGGGCAAGGCAGACGATGAATCCTGGTCACAAACAGGTGACATTATTGTTAAAGATCCTGATGATGACCTGAAACTCACACCCAATGGCGATAAAGTGAGCGAGTATGAGTTTGATCTGGAAGTGGTATTCAGCCCGGATAACCGCCATTTTGCCACATGGTTTGACAATGCCGGCGAAGATTGCTACGACGGTGCTATTCAACGAGATTATTTCTTTGTCGTCATTTTTGCCCTTGGCCCGGAAGGGCAGTGGCGTGAAAAACAGAGAATTATTAAAACCTGCAAGTGGCCAAGTCATTTTTACGATATTAAACCTGATTTCAGCCCCGATGGTCGACGTCTGATTATCACCACTGAAGATAGTTTGGATATCTGGGAATTAAATACTGACGACCAATGGCTGCCCTCTGTTCAGGAGAAGCCCCCGTGCGGTGGTGGTAAGATTCATTTTTCTGTGGACCCTTGTGAATTCATTAGAAAGAGGTGGCTGTGCGTAACAATCTGGCGCAAAGCGGCGTCCGGAATGTGGGGCCGGACACAAACATTTCCGGCTGAGTCCCTGACAATAATCAGCCCCAGCGGTGAAACCATTGTTTGTAACGACCCTGCGGGCCATACGGATATCTATCAACGTAAACCTGTTGGTAAACCATTCGGTGAACCCACCGTTGAGTGGGTCAGGCAACGCATCGAATTTTCCATCAAAAAAGCAGATTTCAATCAAGAAGGCTGCCTGCTGGCTATGGTTCCTGAAACGGATACTCACAGCCTGATTCTGTTCGGGTTGACGGCAGACGGGAGCTGGCTGGAAAGGAGCCGTTTGCAAACAGAAAACAGGATTTGGAAATTTTGCTTCAGCCCGTGCAGCCGCACCATTCAGGTCACCAGTTTTCTCCCTGACAATGGTGATGTTCTAGTGCCAGAGGTTGTTTCCTTCTGGCAGATCATGCCCGAAACTGTTCCTGATAACTGATCAAACATTCGCGTACTCTTCACCCTTGCCAAGCCAGCGATTCACCAACGGCTCTACCGCTTCTGGTGACTGGTGAATTAATTCCTGAGCGGCAGTGCGCACAGCCATCAGCAAGTCACGATCCCGCTCCAGATCGGCAACCCGGAATTGTGCCAGTCCTGTTTGCCGGGTACCTAAAACCTCACCTGGGCCTCTTAGCTGCAGATCTTTTTCGGCAATCACAAAGCCATCATTCGAATCCCTCATCACCTGCAAGCGCTCTCTGCTTTGCCGGGATAAAGGCGCGTGGTACATCAACAGACAGTGGCTGGCAATATTCCCACGACCCACTCGCCCCCGAAGCTGATGTAACTGAGCCAGCCCCAGTCTTTCCGGATTTTCAATGATCATCAGGCTTGAATTGGGTACATCAACACCCACTTCAATAACGGTGGTTGCCACCAGCAGGTGAAGATGACCTTCCTTGAAAGCTTTCATCACCTCCGCCTTTTCATTGGCTTTCATCCGGCCATGAACCAGACCTATAGACAACTCTGGAAGTGTTTCTTGCAATTGCTCTGCAGTTACTTCTGCTGCCTGACACTGCAATGCTTCAGACTCTTCGATCAGCGTGCACACCCAATAAGCCTGCCGCCCTTCAAGGCAGGCTGCCTTGAGGCGTTTAATGACCTCTTCACGACGGTCGTCACCTATAACTACCGTGTTGATGGGCGTACGTCCCGGCGGCAGCTCGTCAATCACAGAAACATCAAGATCGGCGTAAGCACTCATGGCCAATGTTCTGGGGATTGGGGTGGCGGTCATAATCAGCTGGTCTGGCAGCCCGCCGTTTTTTGCGCCTTTTTTCCGCAGTGCCAGGCGTTGATGAACGCCAAATCGATGTTGCTCATCAATAACCGCCATACCCAGCTTATGGAACATCACATCGTCCTGAAACAGGGCATGGGTGCCGACCACAACCATGGCTTCGCCAGAAGCTATCTGGGCTAAAATTTCCTGGCGTTTTTTACCTTTGGTTTTTCCGGACAGGAAAGCCATGGAAATACCCAGCGGCTTAAGCCAGTTTGAGAAGTTAAGCTGATGTTGCTCAGCCAGAATTTCCGTTGGTGCCATCACTGCGGCCTGATAACCATTTTCTACCGCCTGCAGTGCTGCCAGCGCGGCGACAACGGTTTTGCCCGAACCGACATCCCCCTGCACCAGTCGCAGCATGGGCCGTTCCATGGCCATATCCTGACTGATATCTTCGGCCACTCTTTGCTGCGCAGAGGTCAGGGAGAAGGGAAGATGCCCCAATAACTGTTGGGTTAACCGGCTTTCCGGTGGCATGGCAAAACCACCGATCGCCTGTACCCGCTTTCTGAGTTGCTGGAGGCTGAGGTTATGGCCCAATAACTCCTCAAAAGCCAGACGTTGCTGGGCAGGATGCCGCCCTTCGCTGAGCAGTATCATCGACTCTTCCGGTGGTGGCTGATGCAGTAGGCGAACGGCTTCCACCAGTGAACTGAGGTGATATTTCTGCCGAATCTGCTCCGGAAGAAGTTCCTGCAAAGAGTGCTCATCACCGAGCAGTTTAAATGCCTGTTCACACAAACTGCGTATTCGCTGTTGCGTCAGACCTTCTGTGGCCGGATAGACTGGCGTTAATGTCTCTTCAACGTCAACCGGGGCATCGGCCTTGATCACCCGATATTCAGGGTGATACATCTCAAGCCCGGTGGCACCCCGTCGGGGTTCACCGAAGCATCGAATTTCAACCCCCTGCCTGAGGTTATTTTTCTGGGCAGCGGTAAAGTGAAAGAACCTCAGGCTAATGGATCCGGACCCATCACCAACCCGGCAAAGCAGGCTGCGACGCTTTCCCATCACGATATCTGACGCCAAAATCTTCCCATGAATCACCACATCGGTTTGAGGCTGAAGTGTGCCAATGGGTGTCACTCTGGTTCTGTCCTGATAACGGAGTGGAAGGTGAAAAAGCAGGTCCTGAATAGTGACAATGCCTATTCTGGCCAACTTATCGGCCAGAGCATCACCAACACCTTTTAACGTGGTTACCGGAATATTGTGTAATGACCTGTTCATAATCACCATAGGCCCACTTATTGATTAACCGAACACTGCCTCAAGGCATCAGAAAGCACATCAATTGCCTTCGGCCTCGGGAAGCTGGCCCGCCAGGCCAGGGCCACCGTCCTGCCAGGTGCTGGCGAACAAAATGGCCGGGAGCTGAGAATATTAGGAGCGTAGTGATGATCCACAACGGCTGACTGTGGCAGAACACTGATCCCCATACCTGACGCCACCATATGTCGGATGGTTTCCAGTGAAGTCGCTTCAATACCACTGCCATCACTGCCAGCCTCTTTTTTATTGGCCAGCATCGGGCATGCCTCCAGCACCTGGTCGCGGAAACAGTGGCCTTCGCCCAGAAGCAGCAACTCTTCTTTGACCAGGTCAGCCGGATCAATTTCTCTCTGACTTTCCAAGGGATGGCCACCTGGCAACAATACCCTGAAAGGCTCATCATAAAGCGGCCTGGTTAACACATCCGGTTCATTAAAGGGCAGGGCAACGATAATGGCATCCAGCTCCCCCAGACGAAGTTTTCGGCGTAAAACAGCCGTAAAGTTTTCCTCAATATAAAGCGGCATATTGGGGGCGGCCTGTGCCAGTTGGGGAATCAGATGGGGAAAAAGGTATGGGCCAATGGTGTAGATAGCGCCCACTCGCAGGGGTGAACTGAGCTGATCCTGACCGGTTTTTGCCAGTTGCCTGATGGCCGACGCCTCTTCCAGGACTTTCTGAGCCTGACTGAGGATCAATTCACCCATTGGAGTAACACGAACCGCATTCCGGGTTCGCTCAAACAGGGCAACACCCAGCTCATCTTCCAGCTTTTTGACCCCGACACTCAGTGTTGGCTGGCTGACAAAGCACTTACTGGCAGCTCTGCCAAAGTGCTGCTCCTGGGCAAGGGTGACAATGTAGCGAAGTTCTGTCAGTGTCATAATGATTTTCAACTGTTTTGATAAGACAGCTCGATCAACCTCCCTGAACTCATAAAAGCCCTGAAAGACTGGCAAGGATGCTCGTGCCATCTATAATACTGTAAATTTATACAGCCATATAAATGAAATTGCCATTATGCTTTTTTCGAAGATTATACCAACCAATAGACTTTAGCTATGAATAAGCTCAATATATTGATTGCGGGTTGTGGCGATGTTGGTTGTGAACTCGCCCGGCAGCTGACCGCCATGAAATGCTTTAATGTCTGGGGGCTACGGCGAAATATTGCCAGGCTACCCTCTGACGTTAACCCCATCCAGGGTGACCTTTTTAATGCCGAAGGGCTTGGTAACTGGCCTGGGCAGATTGACTATGTGGTATATTCCGCCGCCACTAATGGAAGATCGGAAGAGCATTATCAACAGGCTTACATTGATGGGCTGCAGAATATTCTTAACCGTCTGGTGAAAGAGCAATACCAGCCAAAACGTATTTTTTTCACTTCCAGCACCAGCACTTTCCACCAGAGTAATGGAGAATGGGTGAATGAAACGTCGGCAACTCAGCCGGTGAAATTCAATGGTCGAATCATGCTGGCAGCAGAAAAGCGGTTACAGCATGCTCCCTTCCCTGGCACGGCTATACGTTTTGGCGGGATTTATGGACCCGGGCGAAACCGCCTAATCAGCCGGGTGTTGAAAGGTGAGGGCTGCCCAATAAAGCCTGCCGTATACAGCAACCGAATTCACCAAAAAGACTGTGCCGGCATCATCGCCCACCTTATTCGAAGAGATATGGATTATCTGCCGGTAGATAACTTATATCTCGGCGTCGACAGTACCCCGGCGACAACGTTTGATGTGCTGCAGTGGCTTGGTGAACAATTGAATGTGTCATTAGACAATATCAATTATCCATCGCCACAAAGAGGGAATCGACGGTGCTCCAACCAGCGGATTGTTGAGACAGGTTATAAATTTTACTTTCCTGACTATAAAAGTGGTTATGCAAGCCTTCTCCATAACAGGGATTAAAGCAGTCAGGTTCTGCGGGCAGACTGACTGTCAGCAGAACCTGATAATCCACAGGATAAAAAAACCTGATCTAGCTTTAATACAGGCTTATTAACGGTTTACCAAGATATAATTCACAGAGTTATCCACAAGATAGGTTTAGGATACTATCGTACAATAATGCGGCTCATTATTTTTGAACTATCGCTTTAAAAATCTTTCTAACGGTTAGCCCGTTTATTTTTAACCACTGAAAAGAGCACAAGATTGTGAGCGCCGCCCCATCAACTTCTTTTGCACCAATACACAACAGGGTGCAGAGCCTCAATTCAGAAAACAACAAGAGCACTTTGCCCGCACATTGCCACTCAGGACGATCTGTTAATGAAGTTTCCGGAGGGCAAGGTGATATAGCAAGGCACTCTTTACCCACAGGGCAAGGCTGTATAAAGAATGAATCAAACTCAGAAATTATCGATATGCAATGGCAGAGCCACTGTCAGTTCTATTCCGAGTGCTCACACTGCCTGAGACTCCAAACTAAACCCAGTATCGACAATGCAACTCGACCAATTGTGATTATTGATACATCAAAAAGCTGCAAAAGAATCAAACCAAAAAGCAATGTTCGCCGCAGAATATTCGTAGAGCCCCTGACTGAAGATAACCAGAAGCTCCTATCACTGCAGAAACTTACTTTAGTTCCAGAATAGCCTCTACCTCCACCGGTACACCTTTTGGCAACTCTTTGACACCAACAGCGGCACGGGCAGGGTAAGGCTGTTTAAAAAACTCAGCCATGACCTCATTGACTTCAGCAAAGTTTGTCATATCGGTCAGGAAAATCGTCACTTTGGCAGCATCATCAAGGGTACCGCCAGCCGCCATGGCAATGGCTTTCAGGTTTTCAAAGCAGAGACGGGTTTTCTCCTTAAAGCTTCCCTCCAATAATTCCATGGTTTCAGCAACCAGTGGAATCTGACCCGAGATATAAACAGTGGTTCCTGCTTTTACCGCCTGGGAATAGGTGCCAATGGCTTTGGGTGCCATATCGGTATTAATCGTCTGTCGGTTACTCATCAATCTACTCTCTCGAACTTGGGAATCAGAAGCATAGGAGGCCCATGGAAAAAAGGAAAAAGAAGATAGTGGTTACTATTTTTTAATGGTGTTGTATCAAGGTGTTTTCTTGTAGTGCTTTAATCAACAAAAGTTTATGAATCTCGACGTCGTCGAATTATGGAGTGAACACCTTTAATAACCCGAAGTCGTTTAATAATTTTTGCCAGATGCAGCCTACCCCGAACACTGAGTAGCAGCTGAACAATGCTGCATCGAGAGTCCTGCTCTACCATACTGATCTTCTCAATATTCCCTTCCACCGCCGTAATTGCGGTAGCCAGAGTAGCAATCATACCACGGTGATGCTCCAGCTCTACGCTGAGTTCTACAGTAAACTCACCGGAGACGTCCTTATCCCACTCAACTTCCAGAACCTTCTCCGGGTTATGTCGAATTTCAGAGACATTCGGGCAGGTATCGGTATGAATAACAATGCCTCGTCCGGAGCTGACATGGCCAACAACCGGGTCTCCCGGTATTGGATAACAGCATTTGCCAAAGCTGATGACCATTCCTTCAGAGCCACGAATAGAGAGCGGTTTCTCACTGTTGGACAGGTCCAGCTGGCTCTTGTTCTCGGGCAGACTACCAGGCTCAACCAGTATCTTGGCGACGATATAGGCCATACGGTTACCGAGGCCAATATCTTCCAGAAGTCCATCAAGGTCATCCAGACCAAACACAGATAATTGCTGGCGAATAACCTGTTCACTAATCTGCCCAAGGCTACTGTCAAAACTGACCAGTGCTTTGCTCAGTAAACGTCGGCCCAGGGCAATTGATTCATTTCTGCGCTGATGTTTCAGGAAATGGCGAATATTGGACCGCGCCTTACCCGTGACAACAAAATTCAACCAGGCCGCATTGGGTCTTGCACCGGGCGCGGTAACGACTTCAACCGTTTGGCCACTCTGCAACGGCTGACTGAGTGACGCCAGACGTTTATTTATACGACAAGCTACACATGTATTACCCACATCGGTATGAACGGCATAAGCATAATCAACCGCTGTCGCACCTTTGGGCAGCTCAAGAATATGCCCTTTGGGCGTAAAGACATAAACTTCATCCGGGAAGAGATCGATTTTAACGTTCTCAATAAACTCCAGTGAGTCTCCGGCATTTTTCTGCAGTTCCAGTACGCCTTTGAGCCACTGCCGGGTTCTGGCATGACTACCTGACAGCGCTTCTTCTCCGGACTTATAAAGCCAGTGGGCAGCAATACCATTATTGGCCATGTCTTCCATTTCCTGGGTCCGGATCTGGATTTCTATGGGCACACCGTGCATACCAAACAGGGTGGTATGAAGGGACTGGTAGCCATTGGCTTTCGGGATGGCGATGTAATCCTTGAACCGCCCGGGAATGGGCTTATAAAAGTTATGGACAATGCCAAGGGCTCGATAGCAGCTGTCAACCTTGTCCACAATGATTCGGAACGCAAACATGTCCATGATGTCATCAAAAGACTTACTCTGGTTCTTCATCTTGCTGTAGATGCTGTACAGATGCTTTTCACGACCCACTACCCGGCCTTTAAGGCCTTCTTCCTCCAGACGGGCAGCAATTGCCTGCTGAACCTGGCTGACCAGGTCTTTACGGTTGCCACGGGCATTGCGCACCGCCTGCCGAATCAGCCGGGCCCGCATGGGGTACATGGCAAAGAAGCCCAGATCCTCCAGCTCTATTCGAAGCGTATGCATGCCAAGACGGTTGGCAATCGGAACATAGATATCCAGCGTTTCTTTGGCAATGCGACGGCGCTTGTCAGGCCTCAGCACACCCAGGGTGCGCATATTATGGAGGCGGTCCGACAGCTTAACCAGAATGACCCGGATATCCTTGGCCATGGCCAGCGCCATTTTCTGGAAGTTTTCTGCCTGGGCCAGCGTTTTGTTTTCAAAATTCATGTGGGTCAGCTTGCTGACCCCATCCACAAGGTCCGCAATCACATCACCGAACTGCCCGGCAATGTCCTGCTTTTCGATACCGGTGTCTTCAATGACATCGTGCAACATGGCCGCCATCAGGCTCTGATGGTCCATGTGCATATCGGCAAGAATAGAGGCTACTTCGAGGGGATGAATAATGTACGGATCGCCGCTTCGGCGTGTTTGTCCGTCATGGGCCTGCTCCGCATAATAGTAGGCCCGACGAACCAGGTTGACCTGCTCGGCATTCAGATAGGACTTCAAGCGGCCGGCAAACTCATCGATGGTCAGCAAAGTCCGCTCCTTACGCGCAGATCATCCATTGCACCTTCTTATCTTCTAAAGCTTGTGATCTAAAGATAGTACGAAGGTAAAACGCTTATTGTTCTACACCAGCCAGAAACATTGCTGCTTCATCGTCATCAACCGTGCGGTCGTCAACGGAAAGAGGGGTCACCAGGCCTTCGGCGATTTCACGCAGAGCAACAACCGTTGCCTTATCATTCTCCCAGTCTACCTTGGGATCCTTACCACCAATGGTCAGCTGGCGGGCACGCTTGGAGGCGACCATCACCAGTTCAAAGCGGTTATCTACGTTATCCAGACAGTCTTCTACAGTTACTCGAGCCACATTTTACTCCATCAATTTAGTATCAGGTTCCAAAAACAGAACCTTAATGCCGGTTTGCCTGACCCTTTAGTGTACTTTACGACCTGTAGCCAGACAAGCTTTAGCAGGGTTAGTGTTTGCTCCATGAAGGGTGCAGATTATAGTATTCGCAGGCATCATCTAATTAGAAAAAAAACCTGCCCAAAACTCACTCGCCGAATGGCCAAAAGCCTGGAATAGATACATGGTGAATATCCCGAACCGCTCTGGCTTAACCAAGAGCCCAAAGAGCACCAAAAAGCTTCAAGATCTTCGTGGCGCAATGGCTGAATATGGCATTGACGCCTGGATCATCCCGTCTTCAGATGCCCATAACAGTGAGTATGTAGCCCCTCACTGGGAAGGGAGAGCCTGGATTTCTGGCTTTACTGGCTCTGCAGGCACCCTGATAGTGACAAAGGATAAAGCAGCCCTGTGGACAGACGGCCGCTACTTTATTCAGGCATCAGAACAGCTGACAGGTTCAGAAATCACCTTGATGAAAGATGGTCAGCCCGAAGTCCCATCAATGTTTGACTGGTTGACAGAAGCAGTCTCTGACCAGGGTTGCATTGGCTTCGATGGTGCCACTCTGAGTCTGAGCCAGGTCAGAAATCTCGAAAAGAAACTGGCGGCTAAATCGGTTACTTTGAAATTTGATCAGGATCTGCTGAATGATATATGGACCAACAGGCCAGCATTGCCTGCTGAGCCTGTCTTTATTCACCAAGACGCCCATGCCGGTAAAACCCTCACAGAGAAGGTCACTGAGGTTCGGGAAATTCTCAAGGAGCGGAAAGCGACAGAGCTTCTTATCACCACACTGGATGATATTGCCTGGCTGTTTAATCTAAGGGGCTCTGATATTGACTGTAACCCGGTATTTCTTGCCTATGCACTGATTTCACCGGACAGCATCACACTGTTTACCAACAAAGAGCGAATAGAAGCGGATGCGCTGTCAGCCATGGCAAAAGCTGGCGTAGAGCTGGCGGCTTATGATGAAATCCTGGACCGGTTATCAACGCTTACGGATAACACTCACCTGATGATCAACCCGGCCACCACGGGGTACCAACTGGCCTCCACAATTCCTGCATCAATTAACCTTATCGAAGACAGATTGCCAACCACCGACCTGAAGGCCATCAAAAACAGCACTGAGATAGAACGGATGAAGGATTGTCATCGCCGGGATGGTGCTGCCATGGTCCGCTTTATCCGATGGCTGGAAAGCAATATTCCCACAGGGCAGCTGAATGAAGTCAATATTGATGAGCAGCTGCTGCAGTTCCGCTCAGAGTCAGAGTATTTCCGGGGGGTCAGCTTTCCCTCGATTGTCGGTTATGCCGGACATGGCGCTATCTGTCACTATCGGGCGGATGAAGAGTCCGCTTATTCCATTCAAAACAAAGGTTTGCTGTTAATCGACTCCGGCGCTCAGTACCCGGATGGAACAACAGATATCACCCGCACATTTGCCTGTGGTGAGATGACGGATGAGGAGAAGAGAGACTATACCCTGGTGATGAAAAGCCATATCGCCCTGGCGACTGCCAGGTTCAAGGAGGGAACACGGGGGATACAACTGGATGCCATTACCCGTCAGCCTTTGTGGAGTGAAGGTATCGACTTTAATCATGGTACCGGCCATGGGGTGGGCTATTTCCTGAATGTGCATGAGGGCCCCCAGAGCATCAGTCCGAGATGGTTTGACGTTGCCCTGAAGCCCGGCATGCTGGTGACGAACGAACCGGGCATTTACCGTGATAGCAAACATGGTGTCAGGCTTGAGAATATTATGCTGATCGCTGAGGACATCGAGAATGAGTTTGGCAAGTTCTTTAAACTGGTCCCGATGACCCTTGCTCCCTTTGACACTCGACCTTTGTTGAAAGACTTAATGACGGATGCAGAAATCCAGTGGCTGAATAGCTACCACGCAACGGTGAGAGAAGCACTCTCCCCACTTCTGGATGGGCATGATCTTGATTGGCTAAAAGAAGCGACTGAGAAACTGTAACAAAAGGAAATGATTCTGCTCGCGAGTCACCATAAAAGCTCACGGGCAGAATTTTAAATTTACCTTAAATGTATCAGTTCCTTAATCAAGTCTTCCTTGTAATGCTGCATCCAATTGATTGACAGGCGCTGGCTTCGAATAATGGTTTGCAAGTCTCGTAAGGCAAGATCAAACTCATCATTGATTACCAGGTAGTCAAACTCACCATAATGGGACATGTCACTGACGGCCTGAGACATACGCCTTTCAATGATCGAAAGACCATCGGTAGCCCGCCCGATCAACCGTTCCCTCAGAGCCTCGAGAGAAGGTGGCAGGATAAAGATTGACACGGCATCAGGCAACAAACGGCTTACCTGTTGCGCTCCCTGCCAGTCAATTTCCAGAATAACATCTTCACCTTTGTTCAGCTGTTCACGAACCCAGTGTGCCGAGGTTCCATAATAATTACCAAATACTTCTGCATGCTCGAGAAACATGCCTTTGTCCAGCATGTCCCGGAAACCTTCGACAGAAGTAAAGTGGTAGTTTACGCCATCCTGCTCGCCGGGCCGGATACTCCGGGTTGTATGAGAAACAGACACACGCACATGTGGCGTAGATTCAACCATGGCCTTTACCAGGCTGGTCTTTCCAGCGCCGGAAGGGGCAGCAATAATGTAAAGTTTGCCAATATTCATGAACACTCCAGGGAAGGCTCCCTGTTTTAAGCCTATGTACTAAAAAGATAAGCCAGATTGGGAGGATGACCGAGAATAGACTGCCAGGAAATAAGCCCTGTTATTTACCACAAAAAAAATAACTTATTGATTATATAAGGCTTTCCTATTCAATATTTTGGGCCTGTTCGCGCATTTGCTCGATAAAGACCTTAAGGTTTACTGCGGCCTGGGTAAGGCCAGCATGAATTGACTTGGAAGAAAGGGTATTTGCCTCCCGGTTGAGCTCCTGCATCAGAAAATCCAATCGGCGCCCTACCGCTCCCTGCCCGGGTTTTTTCAGTGTTCTGCGCACCTCAGCTATGTGCGTTTCCAGACGATCCAGCTCTTCATCAACATCCATCTTCTGAGCCAGCATCACCATTTCCTGTTCCAGCCTCTCCGGATTTAACTCCTGTCTGGCTTCATACAGTCGATCAAGGATTTTCTCACGCTGGCTTTGCAGAATTTCCGGCAGCAACCCACGAAGCTGCAACACCTCATCCCCCATTTTATCCAAACGGGCCTCAATGAAAGACTTCAACTCCTGTCCTTCCCGCTGTCTCATCTCATTCAGCTGAATAAGCGCTGTGTTGAACCCTTTTATGGCAACCCGATGAACGACGGCCATTTCCGTTTCCTCATTACTCTGCACGCCGGGCCATTGCAAAACCTCAAGAGGATTGACCGGTGCAACCTGAGAAAAATGGGTCTCAACCTCACGTACCGCCAGTTGCAGCTTTTCCAGCAGGACACGATTCAGGTCAAGCACCTGCTCTTTTTCAACCAGCTGATATTTAAGGCTGCATTCAACCTTGCCTCTCTTCAGTTGCTTGCGAATCAGTTCTCTCAACGCAGGCTCGATCTCCCGTGCCTGTTCAGTGAGACGGAAGTGGGGCTCAAGGTAACGATGGTTAACGGATCGAATCTCCCATACCAGGCTTCCCCAATCCTCCTGTATCTGAACACGGGCGAATGCAGTCATGCTGGAAGTCATGAAATACTCTTTAATCGGTGGGCTAAAGACTCATTATTTCAGAAGTTTATCTACAAAATAAACCGATGAGATAAGATTTTGAAAAAATATAGTGCTAAAAATACTGACCACTTGAGTGTATATCATTGATTTAATAACGCAGTATCAACAGAGAGACTTAATTATCCAAACTCTATTTTCCTGAAAACCCACTGAACAGTTATAATTCCGCAAATTTTGCAGTGCTTAAGTTTTTTCAGACATACCAAGGTAACCCAAATGCGCCCTAGCGGAAGAACGGCAGACCAATTACGTGATGTAAAAATCACCCGCAACTATACCAAACACGCAGAAGGATCTGTGCTCGTTGAGTTTGGCGATACCAAAGTCATCTGTACCGCGTCGGTCGAACGCGGTGTGCCTCGTTTTCTCAAAGGAACCGGCCAGGGCTGGATCACCGCCGAGTACGGCATGTTACCCCGGTCCACCACGGAACGAATGGGAAGGGAAGCCTCCAGAGGCAAGCAGGGTGGCAGGACACTGGAGATTCAACGCCTGATCGGCCGTGCTTTGCGTGCTGCGGTAGACATGAAAAAGCTCGGGGAAAACACCATTAATATTGACTGTGATGTGATTCAGGCCGACGGTGGCACACGCACAGCCTCAATTACCGGCGCCTGTGTGGCACTGGTTGATGCACTGCGCCATATGCAGGAGAAAATGGTCAAAAGTGATCCTTTCCTGCACATGATTGCCGCCGTTTCCGTGGGAATCTACAAAGGCAGCCCGGTTCTTGACCTTGATTATCCTGAGGACTCCAGTGCTGAAACGGACATGAACGTCGTGATGACCGATGCAGGCGGATTTATCGAGGTTCAGGGAACGGCGGAAGCAGCCCCTTTCAGCCAGAATGAAATGCTGGCCATGATGGCGTTGGCACGATCCGGTATTGAAGAAATTATTGAGTTACAGAAAAAAGCGTTAGCAGAATGACACTTTACTGCCTGTCCTTTTGCTTGAGCTATTTTTAATAGAACCCGGCTATATGCCGGGTTCTTACTCTGTAACAGGCTGGCAGCATGATTATTTCTATCATTGGTTCCCATGGAACGGGTAAAACAACCCTCTGTAACTCTCTGATGAAAGCACTGGGGAGTGAATGGTCAGTTTTCAGCGATTATTATCGAAAAATCGCAAAACAACTGCAGTATAAGACGCCCCGTGACGCAGTAGTTGAAGATCAGGCAATCCGTCAGGTGACTTCAACGGCCATGGCTGGATCGGCACTGGGTGCCATGCTTGAGTGGACACAGAATCTGCAAGGTCATGGTATTATCGATACAGGTCCTCCTTCATTACTTGCCTACCATCGATATTGGCTGAAAATATGCGATACCCCTATCAGCCCTTATATGCTCAAGCTGGCCAACACCATTAGCCAGAAAATTGATGCTTACTGCTACCTGCCAACAGGAAAATTTGCACTGGAGAATGATGGCATTCGCAGTGACGATGTCATCTTCCAGAAAGATATTGATCAGTGGGTGCTCTGCAACAGCGCCAATCCCGGAATATCTGAAAAAAAGATTCTGACGATGGAAAGTACTGATATACAAAAAAGAACCGATGAATGCATCCAGATGATCCAAAGCTTCATCAGAAAATAACAGTACATTAATCTTTTCTTATTAATTGATCACTTGCGGTTCTTTTCGAATTCGAAATTGTAATATTTCAGCAAATATAACCGGCTGCTATTGATGGATTTTCACCGGACATAATTCAAAAGTGTCAGCATTTGATTACGGCGCTTTTTAAACCGGGGATCAGCTTCCAGAAGATTGACAATCTCGGTTAATCCCTGCTGCCTGGCTTTTGTCGCAGCAGTATGGAGAGCGTTGTTAGACATATTAATTCTTGTACGTTTGTCGTTAATTAGTAGTTTTGCACACGCTATATGCTTGTTATATACGGATAATATAAGCGCTGTCCCCTACCCGGAGTAATGCTATTGACATCAATGTCCGCGCGCTCCAGTAACAACCTGACGCAATCGTCGTGTCCCCCATCGGCAGCGCTGTGCAGAGGCGTAAAGCCTTTCCTGTTTTTGCTATTGACTTGAAGGCGAGGACACGTCAGTAATTTTTCGACAACTTCTGTATGACCGTTAGCAGCGGCTAAGTTCAGAGGTGTCCAGTGATAGTAATTCTTCACATCAACCTTGATGTCGAGTCTGTTTAATAACAAATTGACACAATCTATGTGCCCATTTTTAGCAGCATCGTGCAGGGGGGTACAGCGATCTAAAGACCTCGCATTAACTGCAATGCCGACTCGGCTCATTAACACCTCAACACAGCTTGTGTGCCCACTTGAGGCAGCAAAATACAGGGGTGTTTCACGGTTTTTATTTTTTAAATTGATTCTACAGCCGCCATAGCAAACAGTGTGCAGTAAGTTAAGAAATTTCAACAGTTCACAGCTCGCCTGATGGGAAAAAAATTTGGCGATATCCTCGGCCTTGTCGGTCTGTTCCATTGCCTGGGTCAGGAGCGCATAACAGGTCTGCTCAGGCCAGGTGCAGAAGTCAATTGACGTTAAATGAGGCAGAACAAGCGTCATGTGATTGTCTGTTTCAAAAGTACATGGTTGCTCTGCGTTCAGACATGGGTCATGAGCAAATAACCAGAAGAAAAGTTCGTTAATCGTACCTATATACAGTTGCGAATCGGTTCCACCAGGAATGGCGAGAAATACTCTGGTGGATGACCCGAAGAAATGGTTGGTTACCCAGCCCTGTAGTTTTTCCCGATACCGATCCAGGCGATAGCAGTCTTCGGAATAATCGATCAATGTCCACAGATCAAGCTGCTCTTCCGCTTTCTTTGCCAGCAAACAGTTGACTGGCCTGAAGAGAGAACTGTCCAGTGTTTCGGTTCTGTCCGCCGTTAACTCGGCGCTAGCAATGGCATCTGCTGTTTCCCATGCCGATACCCCCAGTTGTTGCAAAGCAGCCCCAAACTGATCAGACCATTCAGTGGCGATTTTTCGAAAGACCGTACATGCGTTGACTGACAGTGGAGCCTCAGAAAGAAAACGTTGGACAAGGCCATCGTCCAGATGGGTCTCAGCCTCTGGATCAGCCTCTGAAGGCAGTCCCAGAAGCTCACAGTAAAGATTATGAAAGCAATTATACCAGTGGACTTCATTGCCTGGCGGAATATGCTCAGGCCCCTTCCGTTGCTGTAGAAACATGAATGAATTAATAAATTCATCGAACAACTCCTGTCTTGCCTTGAACAGTGTTGCCTTGGCTGACCGCAAAGTCCAAAGGCGTCTTACCATCCACATCCGTGGCATTGATATTCACGCCATCAGCGGCAATCAGTCGTTTCACACTCCTGCTGTTACCCTTGATGAACGCACAGTGCAGGGGCGTCCTCCCTTCATTATCTATAGCATTGATATTCACGCCCCCCGCTGAGATCAGTTGTTCTATGCATTTGCTGTTGCCTTTTTCTGCGGCCTTGTGCAGGGGCGTCCTTCCGGACTCATCAGCGACATTGATATTCGCCCCAAGTTCGAGGAGTATGTCCACGCAATTACAGCTGAGACCAGCGACCATGTGCAGGGCCGTCCTGCCGTTTTTATCGGTGGCATTAATATTTGCGCCGAGGGTGACCAGTTTTTCCATGCATTTGTGCTGGAAGTTACAGGCGGCCTGGTGCAAGGGTGTTGAGTCGTCATCAGTAACGGCCTCAACATAGGCACCACGGGTGACGAGGAATTCCACGCATTTGCTGTGCCCATAATTGGCTGCCAGGTGCAGGGGCGTCATACCTTTTGTATCGTTGGCGGCATTAACTTTTGCACCGGCGACGACGAGGGATTCCACGCACTCGCTATGGCCATACTGGGAAGCCCAGTGCAGGGGCGTATTGCCGTATACATCGACGGCATTGATATTTAATCCCTCGACATCAATCAGCACTAACACGCACGCAATATTGCCCTGAAAAGCGGCCCAATGCAGGGCCGTTTTGCTGTCCTCATCAGTGGCATTAATATTCACTCCATGGTCAGTGACCAGCTGCTTCAGGTACTGAGTGTTGCCCTGAAAAGCGGCCCAGTGCATGGGTTTCATGCCATTATTTACTAATTTCATCAGTTCCCAACACTCAATTTTACTTTTATCGAGCACACTGGCCAGCACAATGTTCCAGGGTGTCCTGGCAAGATTATCAATGGCATGAACATCTACTCCCACGGTGGTGAGTAGCTCTTGCAGGCACTTGGCATTGCCTTGTTCAGCGGCCCAGTGCATGGGAGTCATGCCATCCTTATCGGTGGCATTGATATTCACCCCTTCGGTAGCGATCAACTGCTTCAGCCGCTCAATATTGCCCCGGTAAGCAGCCCGGTGCAAGGCTGTCCTGCCGTACTTATCGGTAGCATTGATAGCCACTTCTTTTTGGTTCGTGTTCTGCACTCGCGGACGCTTTATGTTGTCTTGATCCGCCGCGCAACAGGGAGACACCCCGGCCTGCTCCGAACCCTCTGGACAACGGTCAGGAATGGATTCACCAGGGGGAAAGCCACTGCGTTCCGGCCGGTTATTACCTTCAGAAATATCGCTAACACCTTTGCCTTTTGCATGGAATGCCTCTTTTGTCTTAGCAGTCTTGGCTTGCCACTCTTGAGTAAGATGACCATTGACCTCATCAAGCTGAGTATGATGATCATTGACCTCATCAAGCAATTGTTGAAACCCTTTGGCGATAGAGCTTTCTGATTTTTTCATCAGAGCACAAACACCGCGCCCCAATGGCCGCACCCCGTCAGCACTCTTTGCTTCCGTCTGAAGCCTGAGCATCAAGCCAGTTAGCATCGTGACCTTTTTCTTTTTGCTGCTCTTATTGCCACTGTCCACCGGTAACCCATGTTCAGCAAAATCATTTTTAAGGTTACTCAAATTGCAGGGGTTCGCATCTTGTTTGGTCTTTGCCCTGCTGCATATACGTTTTGCGAGACTCTTGACCGCCTTACCATCCATATCCTGCAAGAAGCGGTCAATTGCAGATAAACTGATATTCCTGCGATCAAACCTCGCCGGTGCTCTGCTGGCGCTTTCGCCCTGACATCCATCTTGAAACTGGGGTTGAGTCACAACTGTGCCTGAGGCAAGAGATGGAATATTCATAAAAAAAACACCGCTTGATTCAATTTGCATAATCAGACGTCATACCGAACAAGAAGTTCAAAAACTTGAATAACAGAAAACTATAGTATTGACGCTGAACGCCACAAGAATATTTTTCCTTTTTCAGTGAAGTTCCCATCTATCCGGGAACAAAACGATTAATCAGGGGCAGGAACAAGAAATAGTTATACAAATTCCGCCTTCTAAATATGATATCGAGCATGTCATTTTGGACCGCTGGGCAAGGCGGAATGACGAGTAATAGCAGGACTATTGCGAGGAATTCCAACGAAG
>NZ_JAHHPM010000525.1 GCF_024606345.1 Endozoicomonas sp. YOMI1 | reverse complement strand
AAGGCTCAAGCTGCCTTTATGCCAGTCCTAAATACAATACACCACCCTGGAAACAGGGAAATGACTGTATTATTGCGACCAAAAGACCTGCACAGGCCAAGTCTAGAAGGGCTTGTTGCGTTCGTTGCTTTTTATTTCAACTGTCAGCATTATCGTGTTTCCTCCTCGCAATTGTGAATTTAATGCCCAAGTAGACAGAATTTTTTGGCAAAAGTTCATCTGATATTTTTGAGGAAAGAAGCAGGTAGCTGAGAAGAAATAAGGGTGGTCTGGACATCCTTATCATAAGAAGAAATGGCTATCAGATAGAGACTTCACCAGCCAGACTGACACTGAGCATGGCTTTAACCGCTTCGGTACCGAGACCCAGAGAGTAGAGGTGATGAAGTTTACAGAACATGGCTTCGGTAGTGGTATCCAGGCCTCCCACAATACCCGCTTTGGCCAGTGCTGAGCCTGCTGCATAGCTACCCTGGTGAACTGTGCCCCGGTGACACTGGGTCAGGTTAACAATCAATTTTCCTGAAGCGGTTGCCCTGGCAAAGGTGTCCAGCAGGGTGTGGTCAGCGTCTGGTCCATTTCCTGTACCATAGGTGCGAAGAATAAAGGCATCCATGGGTTGATTCAGGGCAGACTCCATCCACTGGGCATTAATGCCCGGGAATAGCTGCAGAATGCCAACATGGGTTTCACCGTCGCACTCAAGCTGAAACTTTTCTGCTTCCTTTGGCTGCCACAGGAGCGTTTCATTGAGCTCTATATGGATATCTGCCCGGCCAAGCCAGGGATAGTTGGGGCTGTCAAAGGCATCAAAGAGATAGGCGTTCAGTTTACGGGAGCGGTTGCCGCGCAACAGACGACCGTTGAAATACAGGCAAACCTCTTTGATTCGCTCATCAGCAGCCATGGTCAGGGCGCCAACCAGATTTGCCAGGCCATCGGTACGGGCTTCACACAGAGGAATCTGGGAGCCGGTAAAGATGACCGGCTTCTGCAGGTTTTGCAGCATAAAAGAAATCATGCTACAGGAATAAGCCATGGTATCGGTACCGTGCAGGACGACAAAACCATCAAACTGCTCATAGCGGCTGGCGATATCAGCGGTGATTTGCTGCCAGTTATCCGGACGGATATTGCTGGAGTCAATCAGCTGAGGGTACTCAAAGAGTTCGAACGCTGGCAGGCTGGCCATCACATCAGGAGAAAGCTTCTCTTCCAGCAGCCCCATCAGATTATCACCTGGCGCATAGCCTGAATCTGAAGGGCGCATACCAATGGTTCCACCGGTGTAAGCAACGTAGATTTTCTTGCTCATGAATTTTCCTGATTAAGATCAGCCTCATAGTATAAACGGCGATTGTCATTGGGTGATGGACTTTGATCAAGTCTATCAGTTCAATGCATGGCCAGGTTGATCTGGCAGAGGCTGAAAAAAACGCCGCCCTGATGATGACAACCCGGGCGGCACTGGGAATGAATGATGAAGTGAGTAATCAGGCTGTAGCCATCTGACCATGGACTGAATGATCTTCCACTTGTTTCACATACTTGTCATCCACCGGGCGGAATTTACCCAGATAAGCAAAGGTAATAACCAGACCGATACTGATGAAGCTCATCCACATATAAGGCACGTAGGCGAAAGTAGATACCCCCAGCAGGCCAGCCATGAAGATACCGTTGTCAGACCATGGCACCATACCTGAGGTCAGAGTACCGCCAAATTCAGAGCTACGGGAGAGCATGCGACGGTCAACCCCCATGCGATCGTAGTTACCAGACATGATCTTGGGTGTCAGGATCAGGGATACGTACATGGCAGAACCGAATACGTTGGCCAGGATGCAGTAGCCACAGTGTAGGCAGTCAGGTTGCCTTCATTGGTGATACGGTTTTCAAAGGTGCGTGCGATGGTTTCCAGGATGCCGACCTTATCCAGCAGGCCACCAAAGCCCAGGCCGAAGATAATAACCGCAACGGAACCCAGCATATTAACCATACCGCCCCGGTTCAGGATGTTGTCCAGAAAAGCGAGAACCAGAAAGGTACCCAATACCAGAGACACTTGTCCCATAGAAGGTAACTTGATCTTCTGCTCCATGAATGAACTCCGAGGGTTTATTAATTTAATCAATGCGCTAGCTGACAGTTTCCTCAAATATAGGCATCGAGCGGTCATATCTTAATGATTTGGCAGGTATATTTTTTGATCTATGGCAGAAAATGACGGCGAACCCTTACAGCCTCTTCGGAAAAGTGAAAAGTAATGCGCTGTAACAAGTATTTTGGAACTTTTGTTCTAAATTATGAAGTTTCAGGCTGGGAGGACTGTCAAATTTTGACGAAACAGAAAAAAAGTCTATGTTTTCATCACGACCAGTGTGATAACTGTGGAGGAGGGATTCCGTGAAGATTATTGAGCATCTTGCCAACGTTAAACTGCCAGCCATACTTCTGGTGGTGCTGTTAATCCCTTTTCTTACAGCCCCCTGGATGAGCTATGACGTCAAGTCATTTTTTTTCTCCCTGAGCCTGACCATTAAGTCACTGTTGGTCTTTGTTCTGCCATTTATTGTGTTCAGCTTTGTGGTCTCCTGTCTCGCCAGAATGGGCAAGAATGCCCTGCTGTTTGCCCTGCTGTTGATCATCATGGTGTTTGCTTCCAATATCACGGCCATTTTCACCGGATATACCATTGGCAGTGTTATGGTGCCGCTGTTATCAATGCCTATCACCCTTGATGCTCTGGACGGCAGTGGTCTGGCCACCATGTGGGTGTTTGAATTACCCCCTTTATTCACAAATATGAATGCCTTGATTGTGGGGTTTATTGCAGGCATGCTAGTGAACCTGCTGGATATTCAACCGCTAAGGGAGCTTTCCTTTAGAGCCGGTAATGTCTCCAGCTGGTTTCTGAAACATCTCTTTATTCCGATACTTCCTTTCTTCATCCTTGGATTTGCTTACAAACTCCATGCTGATGGTATTTTGAGCCAGGCTATCTCGGCTTATGGCAGGATTTTGCTGCTGGTTATTGTTTCCCAGCTGGCTTACCTGTTTATCTACTTTTTTGTGGCAGCAAGGTGTTCGTTTCGGGTTTTTATAACCTACGTGGGTAACATATTGCCTGCATGGTTAACGGGGTTAAGCACGGTCTCCAGCGCAGCCACTATGCCGGTTTTAATAGACAGTACCGAAAAAAATATTGGTAATCTCATCATGGCAAGAACCATCGTGCCAGCAACAATCAATATCCATACCATTGGCAGTGCGATCGGTTTGACTATTCTGGCATTGGTGACACTGAATACCTTTAATATCCCAATGCCTGATCTAGCGGGTTTTGCCATCTTTGGCTTTTACTATGCTCTGGCCAAATTTTCGGTTGCCGCTGTGCCGGGGGGCGTCATTCTTGTGGTAGGGCCAATCTTACAGAGTTTGATGGGCTTTTCAGATGAGATGCTGGGGTTAATTACCGCCGTTTATATGATATTTGATCCTTTTGGTACCGCCATGAATGTCAGCGGAAATGGTGCTTTCGCCATTGTATTTTCAAGGCTTTGCCAGTGCCTTGGGCTTAGCAGTGACGATGACGGCAGCAATGAGGATAATAAGCATGAGCCTGAAAATAGTGTGGTTTGATCAGCCACAGAGATCACAAAGCACACTAAGTTTACGGGTTCTGTGATCTCTGTGGTTATCTTCAGGTTTTTATTGAACCAGCCGCTGATAAAGGCCTGACTGCCTCTTGGTTGGTGATTTTGCAGCTTTAATCAAGATTTCCATTTCGGCAAAGAGCGTAAGCCTGGATTTGGCCCGGGTAATACCCGTATAGACTAGCTCACGGGTGATGATGGGACTGTCTTTATCCGGTAACACCATGACAACATCCGCAAACTCAGAACCTTGACTTTTGTGAATTGTCATGGCGAAAACGGTTTCATGCTCAGGAAGTCGGCTGGGTAGAAACTGCCTGACCTGTTTATCCGGCAACTGAAAAGCGATCCGGAGTTGGCCATCAGAGCCTCTGATGGTAATCCCGATATCACCATTGTACAGACCAAGCCCGTGATCATTGCGGGTGACCAGGACGGGGCGGCCCTCATACCATTGTCCAGTCACTTCAATCAGGCCTTTTTGTTGCAGGGTTTTTTGTATTGCTTCGTTCAGGCCTGAAATACCATAGGAGCCTTTTCGCAGGGCACATAACACCTGAAACTGGTTAAAGGCATCAAGAATATGCTGAGGTTCTGATTTCTGTTGAATGAGTTCCAGGTAGTGCTGGTAGGATTCAACAGATTGCTCTATCAATTGCTGATAACCTGGGTCCCCAGCGTTAGAAAAGCGCGCAATATCGTCAAAGCCTGAGGTAAATACCGACTTTAGAGATCGCAGATCATTGTTGTTTACGGCTTTGGCCAGACTCCCTATACCTGAATGGGCGTCAAAGCGGTAACTTTTGCGCAGCAGGCAAAGGCTGTCGGAAACGGCGTGGTTTGCCTTAGTCTGTGCAAGCTCCATTTTATCAAGATCATGCCCGGTTAACCTTTCCAACAGATTGCGTTGTTCGTTTGAGTAACCAAAGCTGGCTGCTGCACAGATATCACCGAGGACACTGCCAGCTTCCACTGACGATAGCTGATCACGGTCACCTAATAGAATTAACCGGGCATGATCTGGCAGTGCTTCCAGCAGGTGGCTCATCAGTGGCAGGTCGATCATGGAAGCTTCATCCACTACCAGAATATCCAGGTGTAACCGATTGTTTTTATTATGGATAAATCCAGTCTCTCCGGGAATGACGCCCAGTAAGCGGTGCAGTGTTCCGGCTTGAGCAGGGATCTTTTCTCTTACCGTTTCACTGCAGTTTATTTTTGCCAGTGCGCCACCAATGGACTCGGTTAAGCGGGCTGCCGCCTTGCCCGTTGGGGCAACCAGTTTGATATCCGGAGGGGATTGGCGTTTCAGGCCCAGCTCTGTGAGCAGCGCAAGCAGTCGGGTAACGGTTGTGGTTTTTCCGGTTCCCGGGCCACCACTGATCACTGAAAAGGAGCGACTGGCCGCCAGTGCCGCAGCAATCTTCTGCCAGTTCAGGCACGCCGACTCGGGAATCAGTGAATTAAGGGTATCAGTATCAGCCCCGTGATCAACCGAGTCCAGAATGGCTTGCCAGTCGAGCGTATCAACGGACTCAATATCCAGCCACTTGATAAGTTCAGCTTTCTGACCGGCTTCGGACTTCCCTTTACACTGTTGGAGCACAAAGTGGTAATCCCTCTGAAAGAGTCTCTGCAAAATCGAGAAAGCTTCATCGGTATCCAGTGTTTCGGTGCTTCTGCTGTTGAGAAAACGGGCGACACTGCGTTCGTATTGCCAGTACCGATAAAGGTATAGACGCCCACCATCCAGAACCAGAGGCGTTGGTTCATTGCCATCACCCACAACCTGAGTCTGTTTGAGGCTGGTTGGCCACTGCTCTTTTGGCATGGCAACGGTATCCATCAGTTCGAAGCTTTCCTGCCCATCCAGACCAAAAAGGCTGAAGTCCGATGCCAGAGACATGCAGACATTGCCCTGGCCCAGCTCAAAGCTGACATTGGCGGCGGCCAGAGTCAGCAATGGATCGGGATTCATGGCGTGGATCAGTTTGGCGAACTGGTAATCCAGGGCACGAATAATTCCCTGCTGTTTCAGTATCTGTAGCTGATTTAACATCTTATCAGCTCCTCTTTTTGATTATCTTTACCATTGCCATCTTCACCACGGAAAAGCTGATCCAGACCATTGATGAGTTGAAAAGAGGGCTTATGGCTGAATATGCCGTGTTGCTCAGGATCATTCATCTGAACACCGCGCAGAAACAGATAGATAACGCCACCGAAATGCTGGTCATAGTCATAATCCGGTAAACGTTGTTTGAGCAGTCGGTGCAATGCCAGAGAATACAGCTGATATTGCAGATCGTATCGGTGCTCTATCATGACTTTCTCCATGGCTTCCCTGGAATAATCACTGATGTTATTTCCCAGCCAGTTTGATTTGTAATCGAGCACATACCAGCGCCCCTGGTATTCAAAGGTCAGGTCAATAAAGCCTTTCAGCATGCCTTTCATACGGTGGAACTGCAGCTCCCCGGCTCTGGCGCTCAGTGAGTCGTGTTGAGCAATCAGTCGGTTGAGGCTCTGCGGGTTAAGCTGTTCGATAGGCAGATAAAACTCCATTTCAACCCGTCGAGCGGAATCTGGCAGATTAATAAGACGAAGACTGCCTCCATCCAGCGGCGCGTTCAGGCAAGTTAACAGCATACCTTTGGTGGCTGGCAGCCACTCTTCGCCATAACCGGCCCTGGCATGGCTATCAACCAGAAAGCTGTCGAGATAGGCGTCACTCTTTGCAGAGCGCAGTGCGTTCATATCCAGCTCCTCAAACAGACTGTGCATGAACGTTCCCGGTTGGGCTCCTTTAGGAAAGTTGAACAGGCTTAAAGGGTCGGCTTCAGCCTGTGGGTTATCCCGGGCCGTATGTTGTTCATTGATGGCATCAGTATCAAACCCCGGCGATTCATTACTGGCAACGGCTGGTGATTCAGCGCGATGTGATGCATGCCGTGAAAGAGCCGAATAGCTGGTGGTCCACCAGTTTCTTTCAATATTTCCTGTGAAATTCCTTGCGCTTAAGGACTCTTCTTGTGAATTCACTGGAGCATAGGGTGGGAGAGTGTCTGCTGGTGGTGCAGAAACCATGATCTGTTGATGCCCGGCCATTTGCTCCAGCAACAGGTTCAGATCCTGACTGGCAATGTCTGAGCCCTGGTTGAGCAAGTAACCAATCGCACTCTGGTGCAGGTCAGTTTTACCCTCTTTACCGGCTCTTCCCGATTTGTAGGGAGCCATACCCAGGTAGCAGCAGTAGACCGAACGGGTCAGGGCAACATAGAGCAGGCGCAGGTCTTCCGCCAGACGTTCTTTTTCTGACAGCGCTGAGGCTTGTTCCGATGGTGTTAATGCCAGCCAGGTTTCACTGGTTTGCGGGTCATGGTACAGGGGGGAATCCGCTTTGCGCAGATGGCATGGAAATGGGATAAAGACCACCTTGTATTCCAGGCCCTTGGATTTATGAATGGTAATGATCTTGACCAGGTTCCGCTCGCTCTCCAGGTGCAACTGCTGATCATCGGCGTTTTGATCAGGTCTGGTGATCTGTTCGGAAAACCAGCGAGCCAGGGCGGATGCTCCCTGCTGTTCAAGGCTGGCCGCCGCCAGCAGCTCGCCCAGGTGCAGCAGGTCGGTCAGACGTCGTTCCCCATCCTGAAATGAGAGCAGTCGTTCGGCGATTTCCCGGTGAAAGATAAGCTGCCGCAACATGGGCAGGATGCCTTTGTTCCGCCAGAGTTCGCCATAGTGAGTGAACTCTTCTACCGCGCTTTCCCAGGCTTGCTCATCCACATTGAGTGCATCCAGGGCCCGGGCATCAAGGTGGAAAAGAGCGGTTGCCAGTGCCGCTTTCAACACCCGTTCGCTGGTGGGTTGCAGGCAGGCCTGAAGGACTTTTTCCAGGTCAGACGCTTCCCGTGAAGCAAATACCGAGTCCTGGTTGCTCAGGTAAATACTGGCGATATTCTGTGCGGCCAATGCCTCGCGAATCTTCTGGCCATGTCGGCCACTGCGAACCAGTACGGCAATATCACCGGGCTGTAAAGGTGTTTGCCGGTCGCCATTGTGAATCTGGCAGTTTCCACGGTCTGCGGCGAGGAGCAGGCGATTGATCTCGGTGGCGGTTGCCTGGCTCATGGTATCCAGATAACTCTCGGCATTGATGGTTGCTCCATCAACGGGCTGCTGCAGCCACAGGGTCATTGCCGGTAGTGCTTCCCCCTCATGATAAAGGCGCTTCTGCGAGGCACCCGGTGATGGGTGAACGGGTTCAAAAGGGATGCTGTCGTTGTAGATAAAGGGAGTTGCCGAATGCTGAAATATGGTATTCACCGCAGACACCATGGCATCGCTTGAACGCCAGTTGGTAGTCAGCGTGTAATGACTGTGTACCTGTTGTCTGGCCTGCATGTAGGTGAAGATATCGGCGCCACGGAAGGCATAGATGGCCTGTTTGGGATCGCCGATCATAAACAGGCCGACGCCGGGGTCACCGCCTTCCATGTAGATCTTATTGAAAATGCGATACTGGAGAGGGTCGGTATCCTGAAACTCATCAATCATGGCAATGCGATACTGGCTGCGAATCGCCTGGGCCAGCAGTTCACCGTCACCGGCATTGTCTTCAGGGAACAACGCATTGGCCAGGTTGGTCAGCAGGTCATCAAAGGAGAGCTGATAACGGCTTGCTTTCAATTGTGTCAGCTGGGATTTGATATGCTGCAGTGCATCCCGGGTGATCAGGCCCTGAAGCGCCTCCTTAAGGGAGAGCGGCAAATCCAGGAATTCATCAATTTTCCGGAAAATGGGGTGTTCGGGCAGCTGTCCGGTTTTTAACAGGCTCTTCTGTAATACTTCGGTGCCGTAGATCTCCCAACTGTCTTTATCCAGATTGGGAATCAGATCGTCAGAGGCAAGAAACCCGGGCATATTGCCAAGACGTTTCAGCGGTTTGCGGTCTTTACGCAGGCCACAGTTACGCAATAGGTCCGCGATGGTGTCCTGATCGTTTTGCCAGAGTGTCTTCAATTCTTTGGCGGCTGATAGATAGACCCTGCTGAACTCCTCCATGGATTCTGGCACCTGGTCTCCAGCCAGTTTCAGATCTGACAGGGGCAGCCAGCTGCGCACATGACTCAGAAGGTCGTTGGGTGTTTTCCAGAGCTTTCGGATCAGTTTTACCAGCGGTTTTTCCAGGGGATAGAAATTCCGGCGCCAGTAGTCCGCAGCACTCAGCTGCAACATGGGCTCAGTATCAGTAATCAGTTCACTCGAGAATAGAGTGCCACTTTCAAACGCATGCTGTTTCAGCATGCGCTGACAGAAACCGTGAATGGTGAAAATCGCCGCCTCATCCATCTGCTGTTCTGCGGCCAGCAGCAGTGCCTGACACTGTTCTGGCTGATCCATATCCTGAATCAGCTGCTGAATAAATGGATCGCTGGATTTGCCTGCAATAAAGGCATCCCGGGTCTGGTGAATTCTGGCCCGGATACGATCCCGCAACTCACCCGTGGCCGCTTCGGTAAAGGTAACCACCAGTATCTGATCAACGGTTAATGGGGTTTCATGTTGTGTCTTATCGCTGCCATGCCCCAGCAGTATGCGAAGATAGAGATTCGCAATGGTGTAGGTTTTGCCAGTGCCGGCACTGGCTTCGATCAGGCGAATACCATGTAGCGGCAGGGCGTGTGGATCCAGGGTTTCCGGAACCAGACGGGGCTGGTCGGTGGCTGTTGGCTGTTGGCTGTTGGCTGCTGGCTGTTGGCTCATGGCTGTTCCTCCTGCAGACAGTTAAACGCAGGGGCCATAATCTCTCTGGTAAGGCTGGTCATTTCCGTGAATACTGGTGTTAACTCAGGGTAGATCCGCTGTATATAGTCATTACTGCATTCTCCCCGTAAATGGAAGTCATCCCCGGCAAAGGCTTTTTCGGCGGCTTTTTCTGCTTTGTCCGGGTTATCATCCGGATCAGCCCTGAGCCAGCTATAGGCCGTTTCCGGGAACCAGGGAAGCGGTAGGTTCTGACCCAAGTGGAAATAATGAATCAGTGTGGACAGGTGTTGTTCTGCTGCCTGTTTTGGGATGACCGGCAACAGGCGCTCTTTTTCCGGGTCATGAATACGGGTCACTGTTGGATTCCCGGTCATGCACTGACACAGGTGCTCAATCCAGCTCCTGATCAGATCTTTACCTTTAAAACTGGCGGGGCGGTAGCGAAGCATGCCGGACGCAGAAAAGCCTTTCAGCCAGCCGGTCAGATGAATCGCAGGGTGCTGGCATTCGAGGTGGGGGATCTGCAGGTTCACTTCCCGGTCTTCAGCACTATTTTCCAACTGAACGCTTAACCTGTCAGCCATTGGTGTAAGGTCTTTTATCTGCTCATCCAGCAGGATCTGGCCAAAAGCGGAGTGTGGCAGCTTGCCGGAAGATTGCAGCCGACTGACAAGGCGTTCGGGGGCTTCTTCGCTAATCAGACTGTCAAGTATCCCGACTTTCAGCCGGTAGTTCTCCAGCGGATCCATGGCGAATGTTTCAGTCTCCTCAAGGGCTTGGTCCTGAAGGGAGAAATAGACTTTCAGGCGGCGGTTAAAAAAGTAGCGACAGGGGTTGCTGTAAAATCTCAATAGCTCGGCAAGCTCCACTTCATTGAGGTTAACGCCTTCTTCATCCGTTAGACGCGTCTGAATAAACTGGGCTGGCCTTTCTTCAGCGCGACTGGCTGCCGGTAACCACTCATGGGTGTAGCTGTAAAAAGTGTGCCCTGTCTGGTCTGGTTCAGGCTGATTCAAGAAGTTTCTGTGGCTGAACGGCTGCAGAGGATGTTCAATAACCAGCTGCTTTGATTTCAGGCCAAAACCCTGCTCGCAGTAGTTGAGCAGCTCGGTGACCAGTACGGAAGGTATGCGCTCACTGTTATCCTGTATCCGTCGGCCAACATAGCTGATGTAAAGGGTATCCCGGGCAGAAAGCAGAGCCTCCAGGAACAGATAACGGTCGTCTACCCGACGTGAGCGGTCACCACGCCTGCCATGCCGGGCGATCAGGTCAAATCCGGCCGGGGCAATACTGCGGGGATAGGCACCGTCATTCATACCCAGCAGACAGACAACCTTGAACGGGATGGAGCGCATGGGCATTAATGTGCAGAAATTGACCTGGCCTGCCAGAAATCGCTGACTGCTGCGCTCCTGTGTCAGCCGATCAGTCAGATAACTGATAAAGACACTGCGTGATAATGGTTGGTGGTACCCTGCCTCCTGCAGCTGTTCATAGAGGTGAGACAGGGTATCCCTGACCAGTGTGAGCGCTGCTTCATCCTCTTCCGAGCGGGTAAGGAAAAAACGATCCAGCAGCTGATCAGTGAACTGGATCCATTGTTCAATGGTTCGTGTGTTATCCAGTTCATTGAGTAATTGCTCGCTGCTATCAATAAAACTGGCCAGATAGCCCGCCAGTGTTGCACTCATGCCCTGAACCGCGTCCATCGGCAAAATATCATCATAGACGCCGGTATTCTCTGGCATGGCATAGCCCAACAGCATTCTTCTGAGCCCAAACGACCAGGAGTTAGCCTGCAGTTCTGGCAGGTCAAATCGGGTTTGGTGGGCAGGGGTTAAACCCCAGCGAATACCAGACTCATGGGTCCATTGTCTCAGAATGTCCAGGTCAGCTGTTGCCAGGTTGAAACGGTATTGAATGGCGGGTACTTCCAGCAGCTCCATAAGCTCCGGGGCGGAGCAGCGGCTTTTGTCCAGCTCCAGCAGTTTGAGGAATGCGGAAAGAACCGGGTGCTCGTTTTTTGCACTGACATCTGAAATGGCATAGGGGATACGGCGCTGGTCATCCACGCTGCCAAATACGGCTTGAATCCACGGGGTATAGCTGTCGATATCCGGCAGCATGATGACAATGTCTTTGGGTGTCAGTTCCGGGTTCTGTTCAAACATATCAAGCAGATGGTCATAAAGTATTTCCACCTCTCTGAGTGGGCTATGGCAGCTATGGAATTGCAGAGACTGGTCGGTTTGCATCGCCGTTTTCTGACCCCGGGCTGTCCGGTCGTGCAGTTCGAAGATGTCCTTTTGCAGATTGCCCAGCAAAGTATCTTTGTGGTCGCTGACAAAGACATCGATATCAAAAGCATTCAGGCCATGGAGCTGGTGGAAGTAGTCTCTGCCAAGCTTGCCCATTGAGCCCAGCAGTGGATTGCCAATGGAGTCCAGGTTCTCCAGAGAGAGTCCCTCCTTACTGAACCAGCCTTTATCCTGCTGTTGATGTTCATTCTTCTGATGTTTAATGCTGTCCTGCTTCTTTTGATCGAGCAGTTTACGGGCTGCCAGCTTGCGCAGATATTTTGGATCCCGTTCATCTCCCCAGTAGTGCTGGCAGGGGTTAGCGACCATTAAATGGACATCGCACTGGTTGGACATTGTCTCAATGGATTCGACAAAGTGCGGTGGCAGGGCAGAAATACCGAAGACAAACAACCGCCGTGGCAGCTGTGAACTGCAGTTTTTATCGGCCACTGCCTGAAGAAAGCGGTGGTGCATATTGGCTCTGTGCCAGGGAGATTGCCCCAGTTCAGCGATTCTTGTGACCAGGGCACGCCATAATTTGGGCTGCCAGGGCTGGTCAGAGGTAATTAAGGGAGTATCATTCTCCTGTTCCCAGTCCAGAATCCAGTCAGGGCGATAGACAAGATATTGGTCAAAAATATCAGCAATTTTCCCGGATAGCTGAAATTTTCGAATGTCGTCATCATCACTCGCCAGGTATTGGGTTAATGAAAAGAAGTCCGGATCGTGTTTCATGGAGTCAAGGAGATCCATCAGCTTCCAGGTCATTGACTCCTTATTGAAAGCGGATCGGCGTGGAACTTCCGGCAGGATGCGGGTATACATTTGCCAGAGGAAACTTGCCGGCAGGGGAAAATTGATACCGGCGGCTATACCCAGTCCTTTCGCCAGTTCCAGCCTGAGCCACTGGGCCATCCCGGGGCTTTGTACCAGAATCTGTTCATCTTCCAGGGGGTTGGTCGGAGGGTTTTGGCGAAAAAGCTCGACCAGAAGGTCTTTAAGCACATCCAGATGATTGGAATGGTATATGGTCAGCACAGGGAAACGTCGTCATTAACCGATAGATAAGGCTACTGTCGGCGCTATCCACCATGCTGTCAACCGAATTGGTGGAATCTCAGGCCTGTCCTCCTCTGCGAAGAATATTGTTTAACAAACCCGTTTTATTTTTTGCGCTGGTCTTCTGACTATTCCCCGGTTTGCCGCTGTATGCTTCATTAATCTCCTGTTCGGCTTTTTGTAACAGCGCGAGGTCAGGATTGGTCTTTTGCAGGAAGCGTTGCCCGCAGCCATCACTGAGATGCAACTTTTTCTTCAGTATTTTCATTGAATCCATCAATGATTTAGCCTGGGCAATGGCTTTTTTACTGGCATCAAGTTGTTCAGTGGATAATTGTTCGGTAGCCATGGTATTTACCTGATAGTTATTCTCACGGTTATTTTAGCAAATAACCGAATTTACCTTTTCTTTGATAGGTGATTGTCTTGATACAGGGTAAGATAAGCCCGCTTTCCGGTTCCCTGACTTATCCCGAATTACTATGCCCTTCGCACTGAGCCGTTATTTCCGAACAATTTCATGGACTTTGATATCACTCCTGCTGTTTTTCCTGATGTTGCCTATCAGTACAGGGCTTTATGCAGAAGGTAAGAAAAAGCCAATCAAAATTGCTTATTTTACCGATGATGCGCCCTGGATGTTTACCAATAATGAGGGAGAGGCCGATGGTGTGTTTCATGACCTCTGGGAACTATGGTCGGAAAAAAGCAACGTTGATATACAGTTTGTGGCGTCTTCTCCGGAAAAAATTGAGGCGCAGCTAAAGGGTTCCGAAGTTGATGTTCTGGCTTACACGCCATCGGGTCTGCAAGATCAGTTGCGCAAGAATGGTCTGGAGAGTGTACCGATTCATTCGTTTGTTCCTGTTCTCTTTGTAAAAAAAAGCCGTCAGGTTAGTAGCTTTGAGGAGATACTTGCGAAACTCCGGGTCGGCTATATCAAAGGTTATTGCTGTCAGCCCTATCTCAAAAAATTTAATGCAGAAGCTGTTGTTGTGCCCTTCACTTCAAACTCATCAATGGCCGTAGCAGCATCCAATCGTGAGGTCGATGCGATACTTGGCGGCCGTGCAAGCTTGAGCTACTACCTGAAAAATATGGGTGTTGAAGATGACTATCAGGTGGTGCCAACCCCTTTGCAACCCATTGAAGTTAAGGCCGTTATCGCCCCGGGTCGAGCGGATCTTGTGCGTGTTATTGAACATGGGTTGGCGAAGATTTCTGATCAGGACAAAGCGGATCTTATTGAAGAGTTGTTCAGGTTTACGCCTTGTAACCCTGAAAGTCTGGTTGTTGCCCTGGAGGCCGACTTTGCTCCGCTGTCTTTTATCAATGCACTGGGTAAACCCTCAGGCCTGTTTGTTGATATCTGGAATTTATGGTCAGAAAAAACAGGAACACCGATTAAATTCAGAGTGGGCCCTATCGGTGAAAACATTGATGCTTTGCAAGAAGGTAAGGTCGACGTTATTGCTGCAGTGTCTCCGACGATGGAACGAAGCCAATGGATGGCGCTGTCAAATCCCTATTATGGTTTGAATACTCGAATTTACTTTCGCCCTGTCAGCAAACTGGGTGATCCCGGGGCGGAGTTAAATGGTAAAAAGCTGGGTGTGATCAGTTCTTCAAGCCCGGAGGAGTTCGTTCGCCGCTGGTTGCCAGATGCTTATCCAATTGAACATAGCAGTGTCTCCGAGATGATTGGAAGCCTTTTCTCTGGAGAAATAGACGCATTTCTTAGCGAGCCTGTGATTGTCCAGTCAGCCCTGAATCGCCATGGTCTGGTGGGCGAGGTGAACTCCAGCGAGTACTTTAATCTGAATGAGGCGGTTGGTGCTGGCCTTTTACTGAACAGGTCTGCGGACTTATTGCCGGAGTTGAACAATGGCTTTCGGGCAATCACTCCGGATGAGTACCGTGCCATTGAAAACCGTTGGATTATCAGTAGTAGAGATCGCTATTTTCGCCGCAGTGGTTCTGTGGTTGAACTGAGTGATTCTGAGCGCCACTGGTTAGGTGAAAATCCGGTAATCAGTGTTATGGTTGATAATAATAAACCTCCGTTTTCTTATATTGATAGCAGAGGGCAATGGCAGGGAATGGCCATAGCTTACCTCAAGCTGTTGGAAGATAGGCTGGGCATAACCTTTCAGCTTCATCAGGATCCCGTATGGACAAATGCTTTGGTTCAGGCTTATCGGCATGATGTTGATGCCGTTGCGATGTTGCAGAAAACGGAAGAGCGCAGCCGTTATCTGAATTTTACCAAACCATTTGTCAGTGTGCCTGCCGTGATCCTCGCCCGTGATTCCGACAAAAGCATCCGTTCTCCAGGCCATTTAAATGGGAAAAGGGTTGGCTTTACGCCAGGTTATGTCACTTATGAAATCTTCCGGCAGAACTACCCGGGCATCAATTTTGTCAGTATGCCGGATATTGCCACAGGGTTGAATCAGGTTGCCAGCGGAGTTCTTGATGCCATGGTTGTTAACCTGGCTTCTGCAAGTTATGAAATAGAACGCATGAAAATAACCAACTTGCAGGTCGTTGCTGAAGCGGGTTTTAACTATGACTTCAGTATGGCATCGAGAAACAGCTCTCCTGAACTGGCCTCTATTCTGGAAAAAGCGGTTGATACAATTACTCCGGAAGACCGGGAGGCTCTTGAAAGCAGCTGGCTTTCGATTCAGGGAGGCATGTGGCGGCCTAATAAAGAGTTGTTTATTGGTCTGGTATTGATTCTGGTCACATTGATTCTTATTGTTTACTGGAATCGTCGTTTGACCATAGAGATTGCTGACCGTGAAAAGGCAGAAGAAGGGCTTCGGGTTCGTTCAGAACTGGACCGCCTTCTGAGTGATATTTCCAGGCATTTCGTGGATCAGCCGGTTCATCGGGCCAATGACTATTTTCTGAGTCAGCTTGGGAGCTATCTCAACGCTGAAGCCGTTTGCATCTTCTCCTGGGAGCCCCGGGCTCGTGTTGAGCATTATTGGTCATGCAGGCCTGATCCTGATCCTGTAGCCTTTGGGCCATTGTTTGACCATGACTTTACCAGTGTTTATGGCGAGGTGAAAAAGGATCAGGTCAACATTCTGGTTCGTGATGAAATTTTGCACAAGGGTGACCTTGAAGGTGCTGCCATTCTCGATGGTTTGGGGGTTTCCATTGCGGTCTATGCCCCTATGTTGCTGTTTGGCCGTGTGGTTGGCGGCATTGGTTTGATCAATATTCCCGAAAAATACCAGGTCTATATCCATGAAATGGATCTGCTTCATCGAATGGGGGAGCTGGTGGCGGTTGCCCGTGATCGTCAAAATGCTGAAGATGCCTTAAGAGTCAGTGAGGAGCGTTATCAGCTGGCAATGGATGCGGCTTCCGATGGTCTCTGGGACTGGGATGTCATCAGGGATAACATGTATTTAAGCCCCCGATATCAAACCATGCTTGGTTACCAGCCCGGGGAACTGTTGGGCAATATCCGGACCTGGCGACGGCAGCTTCATCCAGAGGATAAAATTTCAACCATTCATTTTTTTGAGCACCAGCTGGAGACTTCCGATAACTCGTTCCAGTTTGTTTACCGTATCCGTAGAAAAGACGGGAGTTATTGTAATGTTCGCAATAAAGGGAAGGTGGTGTTCAGGGATGATATGGGTAAACCAGTGCGGGTCATTGGTACAACGGTGGATATTACTCACCAGATTGAACGTGAACGTGAGCTATCGATGGCTCGTTTCTCCCTTGATAGTGCCGGTGATCATATTCACTGGTTCAGAAGGGATGGCTACCACAAGTATGTCAATGAGTCTGCCTGTAAAGCCCTGGGGTTTTCCCAGGAAGAGTTATTGAAACTGTCCATCATGGACATTAACCCGGCGGTTACCCGGAGTTCCTGGAAAAAGCTCTGGGAGCAGCTGGTGCTGAGAAAAGGTATGACCTATGAAACGCTGCGAAAAACATCCGATGGCACTGTTTTTCCGGTAGAGGTCACTGCGAACTATATGGAGTATGAGGGAGAAGGGTACCTGTTTGCTTCTGGTCGCAATATTACCGATCGAAAACAGGCTGAAGAAGCGTTACATAAGGCAAAAGAAGTCGCTGACCTGGCCAATCAGGCGAAAAGTAATTTTCTGGCCAATATGAGCCATGAGATCCGTACGCCGATGAATGCCATTATTGGCTTGAGTCATCTGGTTCAGGAAACCAGGCTTTCTTATCAGCAGCGGGATTACATCAGTAAAATCCAGACATCCGCCCATGACCTTCTGGGTATCATCAACGATATTCTTGACTTCTCAAGAATTGAAGCTGGCAAACTCAATATGGAAAATATTGAGTTTGACCTTGGGGGCGTTTTTGACAACGTCTATAACCTCAGCAGTATCAAGGCCAGGGAAAAGGGCCTGACACTGACTTACGATATTCAGTCTGATGTTCCCAGGCATCTACGGGGTGATCCGCTCCGGCTTGGGCAGATACTGATCAACCTGACACATAATGCGCTCAAGTTCACCAGTGAAGGGGAAGTGAATGTGTCTGCCAGGTTGATCTGCAGCAGGCAGGATGTGGTCAGACTTCAGTTCTCGGTTGCCGATACGGGTATCGGTATCAGTAAACAGCAGCAGAGTAAGTTGTTTCAGTCATTTTCTCAGGTTGATGGGTCTACAACCCGGAAGTTTGGTGGTACCGGGTTGGGGCTGGCTATCTGTAAAAACCTTGTGTACATGATGAACGGAGATATCTCTGTTGACTCAGAACCCGGCAAGGGCAGTACTTTTTGCTTTACCGTTGAACTGGGGGTTGCCCATCAGGCTCAGGTACTGGAACAGTCCCTTGCCGGGGTTCGTGTACTTGTGGTGGATGATAACCCGGAAGCAAGAGCACTTTTGATCAGTCATTTGCAAACATCCGGGTGCGAAACCCTGGAAAGTGACCATGGTGATGAAGCGCTGGCGTTGCTTAACGAGAAAAATTCTGGTGATGATAAGGCTATTTCCCTGGTACTGCTTGACTGGAGAATGCCTGATATTGATGGCATTGAACTGGCAGAAAGCATTCATAAACTCAATCTTGCCATTGAACCCAGGCTAATTATGGTTTCGGCCTATGGTCGGGAAGAACTGATGGCAAGGGCTTCAGGTGCAGTGGATGCTTTTCTGATTAAACCGGTCAATCACAGCGTTTTGGTGGAGACTATTCTGCGTATTTTGCAGTGTCAGAATAATCGGAAAACTGAAATCATCGAAGAGGCTCGATTTTGCGAGATTATGCCTAAAGGCCGCATACTGCTGGCTGAGGATAATGAAATCAACCGCCAGGTTGCCCGTGAACTGTTGCAGGGCATGGGACTTGAGGTGATCATGGTCACGAACGGTGCCGAAGCGGTTGAGCGAGTGAGGCGCGAAGACTTTGATCTGGTCTTTATGGACATTCAGATGCCTGAAATGGATGGGTATCAGGCAACCCGGATAATCAGGCGCAAGCTTGGCAAAGATAAGCTGGTTATCATTGCCATGACCGCACATGCCATGACCGGTGATCGAGAGCGCTGCCTGCAGGCTGGAATGAATGATCATATTTCCAAACCATTAAGTCCTGATGCCCTCAAACAGATGGTGCGTCACTGGTTGCAGGTAGGAGAAACCGATGTGCTTCAGCCTGTTGCTTTGCCACAGGCATCAGAGAGTATGTCCTGCCTGAAACTGCCGGGAATAGATGTCGACGACGGTCTGAAGCGGCTGCAGGGAAACCGGGCGCTTTATGAAAAGCTGTTGACAGACTTCTATCATGGCCAGCGGGAAGATCTGATCCGATTACAGAGGCTTCTGGAAACCGGTAAATGGCATGAGGCTTGCCAGTTGATACATGCATTGAAAGGTGTTGCCGGTAATTTAGGGGCAAACAGCCTGCATGATCAGGCTTCTCAACTTGAGCATAGTTTACGCAGACAATGTGAAATGCCCGACAATAGCCTGATGGACTCGTTTGTCCTGGCCTTTGAGCAGGTGATGGAAAGCCTTGAACATTTGCCTCCGGTTAAAGAAGGTTTAGAACCCGCCGGGGAAGGATCTATTGCGGTTGGTGAACTGAATGAACTGCTTGATGAGATGGAGCAAAAGCTCAGTGAAGGCGATGTGGATGTGGTTTCTCTCCTGCCAACGCTCATTCAAGGGCTGAAAGATCAGATTGACCAGAAAGAGCTGACGTTATTTCAGGATGCTGTTATCAGTTACGACTTTGACGAAGCCTATGGGCTGCTGGTGGAAATCAAAAAGAATATCAGCTGATTACCCAGAGTCGGGAGTGACTCTGGGTGAATAACATTGGCTACTATTTTTGCAGCTCGGCCTTGGTATCTATTGCATAGGGTATTTTATGAACCTGCAGTTGTTGGCTTTTTTCTGTATCCAGAAATACATCGTTGGCCTCAGCCGCTTCAATCCGGATAACAGCCAGTAATTCAACGTTGTCGTTTTCGACATTGCGGGTACGCTGGATGACTTCACCAATAGGTTTGCCATCACTGTTGTAAAGTCGGGTGTTAACGTCAGGTTCTTCGGCGTTTTCCAGGCTCAACCAGTAACACCGGCTTTTCTGCTGCCCAAGGTTTTGCATCCGGGTCACAATTTCCTGCCCGGTATAGCACCCTTTTCTGAAGCTGACTCCGCCAAGGGAAGGTTGATTGAGATGTTGGGGGATGTATTTATCGATGGTTTCCTGACAAAGCTCTGGAATTACTGACTCAATATTCAGTAACTCCCAGAAATCTTCCGTTGCAGGTGTAAGCTCTTTGGTAAGTTCTGGCCAAAACAAAGGAAGGTCATCCTGATGAAGCCAAAGCTCATAGCGAGTTCTGATACCAGGGACTTTTATCAGGTAGCCATTGCTGGAGACTTTGATGACTTCATTTTGCTCTGGAAGCGATGAGTCGGGGAAAATTTTGGTCAGCAGGGTGTTGATATTTGCTCCGGACAGGCCGAGAACAACGTGGTCTGGTTGATTGGTGAGATTAACCTTAAAAAAAACCGCGTACTTTTTCAGCGTTTCGAGAGTGGTTCCAGTAAGACCTGAGTTCATAGTCAACAGGTATACTTCACCACTGTCCATGATTTTGAAATTGGTATACATCCGTCCTTTAGGAGTGCATGCCACTCCGGTGCTGTAGTGATGAGTAGCAAGTTGAAGCATATGTGTTGAAATTTGCCCCTGCAAAAACTTCTGGCGATCGGTGCCGTCGATTCTGATAAAGCCATGGCCAGAGAGTACTGAGACAGAATTTTCATCAAGTGCTTGTGGTGTTTTGGCAAAGCCCGTCAACCGCTCTTCTTTATAAACAGCGCCCTGAGTTGTTAAGTAGGTCTTCCAGTCGGTGGCCATCTGATTACCTTGTTATCTGGTTGCCGCAATTGAATTTAATAGATGCTGGCATAATAGAAGATTATTGCTGCGAATTTAAAGGTATAATAACCGGCAAAATCCATAATAGGAGTTATTCTAATATGCTGGGTGAAAATGAATTGAAATGCCTGCAGTGGCGAAGTCGTCGTGGGATGCTTGAGCTTGATGTGCTTTTGGAGCCTTTTACCAGGGAGGCGCTGTCTGACTTGAGTGAGGCTGATCAGCTAACCTATGTTCGCCTGTTGGAGTGTGAAGATCCGGATCTCTTCAGTTGGTTTATGAGTGATACAAGGCCTGAAGATCAGGCTCTGAGCCGTATGGTTGATAGAGTATTGGAGCGTGGGCGCTACAAAGATGAGTCTTTGTGAAGTTAATGTAAGAAGTTCCCGTTACCACCTTGTTTTGATGCTTATCAGCCACGGTGCCGCTATTATTGCACTGTGGCTTTGTTCAGTCTGGCCTGTAATCAAGTTTGCCCTGGCCATGGCTCTCGCCTTACATTTCTATCGACACTACCTTCAATTTATTGCTCAAAAGCTTCCGGCCAGTATTTCTGCAATTCGTTTGCTGGAAGACCAATGGCGGGTGAATCTTGCCGGTGGCTGGTATCGCGCTTGGCCTGAGGGGGAAATTGTTGTCACCTCAATGTTGATTTGCTTTAAGTTGAAAGTTGAGGGGAAGCGGCATCCTTCCTACCTGATTCTGTTTCCAGACAGTGCAGACCCTGTTGAGTTGCATGGTTTCAGGCTGAGGTTGATGCTTGAGTCTCACTCTCTGTTCGATGGAAAGGATCAGGGGCATGTATAGTTGCAGCCCAGTGTAACAGTCCGGCCTATGAGGCTGTCCGAGAATAGCGCCCGTAGCGAGGATTGCGAGAAATTGAGGATAAAA
>NZ_JAHHPM010000524.1 GCF_024606345.1 Endozoicomonas sp. YOMI1 | reverse complement strand
ACTGTTAATGGTGATGACACTGTGTCTGATGGTCTATGCTGCTATCCAGCACAGAGAATCGGGGGCGGGTTTTTTGATTGTGGCAATATATTTTTCATCAGCGTAAAAGACAATGGTTATGCATTATTAAGGTCTGATCCTAAAATCCCATATCTCTTATTAAAAATTCTGTTTTTTGTGGAACTCAATCCGCTGATTTTTGCCCTACCCACAGTGTTGAGTCAAATGGCAGGCTAAAGCGATGAATGGTGTCGGTAGAAACGAGGCAAATTTATTCTTTGAATGTTCTATCTGTAGTGGTGACGACGGCTATTACGGACAGCTTGGCGGGCGTTCTCTGGTCAAAACCTCTTGCGATGCACGTGACGTTTTCCACCTGGAATGCATCACAGACTGGCTCAACAGTGAACAACAGTCAGCAATGGCTCTTGACCAACGCCAATGTGCATGCAGGCAACCGGCACTGCCATTGATTCGTATGGACGGTAGGAGACCGCTTGTTGACAAATCCCCTTATTGTGAAACCCAGATATTTTATTACTGTCGCACCGGAAATCTGCCCGAGCTGAGGGCGCTCCTGCGCCAGGACAAGACTTTGGCCAATCGGACTTACCATTCGGTGACCACCGGTCATCCTGAACACCTGTTAGCTGTCGCCTTAAAGAACGGACATACTAATGTAGTCGGGCTCCTGATCGGCTTCGGTGCCGATGTCAATGCCGTCGAGCACAATGGTGAGACCCCCTTGCAAATTGCTGCCCGGATGCGCCGCACCGAGGACTTCAATATGCTGGTGAGGGCAGGGGCGGATATCAATAACGTACTGCGCACCGCTGTCCAGGGGGGCGATGCTCCACTGCTTCAATATCTGAGCAGCACCGAGTCTGGCCAACTTGCCCTTAATAACGCTCTGCGCGAAGCCGCCGAGCGGGGGCAAACGCAGCGTCTTGAAATCCTGATCACAGCGGGAGCGAACAACCTTAACGATGCCTTGCGCGTCGCCACCGAGCGGGGCCAAACGCAGTGTCTGAGATCTCTGATCAATCTGGGAGCGAACGACCTTGACGGTGCCTTGAACATCGCTGTTCTGTCAGGCTACACCGAGGGCCGACGTGTTCTGGAACAACATGGTGCAAATATTTTTACTGCACTGAACACTGCTGCCAGTGAAAGTTCTTTGGAAATTTTCAAGCGTCTCTACGAGAGACACTTCAACGAAACCAATGAAGAAGGTCAAACACCGTTGCATATCATTGCAGCCAAAGGGCATAGCGGGTGCCTGGAAAGGATGCTTGAAATCAGCAGAGAGAAGGTCAATGCCCGCAACAATAGCGGCGAAACAGCCTTGCATCTGGCCGCTTGTAACGGCCACGGCGAATGCCTGAGAAAGCTGATTGAAAAGGGGCGAATTTGAATGCCACCAATAAGTACGGCGAAACGGCTCTTCACGTAGCTGCTGTTAATGGCCAAACAAGGGCCATCCAGAAATTGCTGAAGATGAACCCCTCCTTGGCCAAAGAGAAGGATATCTATGGTCAAACGGCTCTCCACTTAGCTGTTCATCAAGGCGACACACGGCCATCCAGATATTGCTGGAGATTGCCAAAGAGAAGAATAAAGATGGCGATACGGCTCTCCACTTAGCTGCTCGTAATGGAAAAACAGAGGCCATCCAGACATTGCTGAACTTTGACCGCTCACTGGCCAAAGAGAAGGCTAACGATGGCTCTACGGCTCTCCACGCAGCTGCTTATCAAGGCCAAACAGAGGCCATCCAGAAATTGCTGGAGTTTGACCCCTCCCTGGCCAAAGAGAAGACTAACTCAGGCTCGACGGCTGCCCACTTAGCGGAAATGAATGGCCACAAAGAGACCGTCAAG
>NZ_JAHHPM010000523.1 GCF_024606345.1 Endozoicomonas sp. YOMI1 | reverse complement strand
TTGAGCCTTGGATCATAACAACGAATGTTGCGCTCGTTGCGGTTTTAATCAAGAGATCAGGGATAATCATAAGGTCAGGGTAAGCTGCCATAAAGACACCTCATGCTGGTTTCTGAGAGCATCTGCAAGCCCGTCTGGCTGTTCTGTTCCATTTTTCTCTCAGGCCGATAAACCCGGAATAATTCGCTCATCTTCTCTACTGGTTAACACCGTTATCGGGCTACAAACTATGATACGTTTTGTTGCGCCACTGTCAGGTATGTTTATTTTCGCCCTGGCCAGCGGCTACCTGACGACTCTGATTCCCCTGAGAATCAATGCGACAGATGGCAATGACTTTATGGCCGGTCTGATGGGTACCGCCTACTACCTGGGATTACTGGCAGGTTCATTTCGCTCAGAAAGCATTGTTTGCCGGGTAGGTCATATTCGCTCGTTTGCCTGCTTTATGGCGTTGCTCTGTGCTACCGTATTGAGCCTGGCACTGTCCGAGAACACCACCAGCTGGCTGGTACTGCGCTTCCTTAACGGCATGGCGGTGGCTGGCATATTTGTGGTGGTTGAGTCATGGCTGCTCTGTGAAAGTGACAGCGCCAACCGGGGCAAAGTACTGTCTTTCTATATGGTGTCACTCTATGGTGCCAATGCTCTCGGGCAGCTGTTTGTCGGCTTCCTTGATAGCAGTAGTCTGATGCCGTTTATCCTGATCGGTATTCTGCTGTCATTGTCGATCTTTCCACCGGCAATGACCCGAATCCCGACACCTGAGATAGAAAAGCCTTCTACCCTGGGATTCAGAAAGCTGTTCGAACTGACACCGTCCGGAGTAATCGGCTGTTTTGCCGGTGGCCTGGTGTTGGGTGGTTTGTATTCAATGCTGCCCATTTATCTGGCCGACCTCAGCGACAGTGATGATCACACCGTAGCGCTCTTTCTGGCCATCACCATGATTGGCGGAATGGCACTGCAATTTCCGATGGGTTACCTCTCCGATATTATCGATCGGCGTAAAATGTTAATTCTGGTTGCCCTGACGGGTTGTGCCGTTTGCTTTGCTTTAATCCTCAGTTCCCACGATAACTGGCTGTATTATCCATTATTATTTTTGTTTGGCGGTGCTACCTTCACTCTCTACCCACTGGCCATCAGCCACGGCTGTGACCATATGCACCCGGATGATATCGTGGCAGGAACCCAGGGACTTCTTCTCGCTTACAGCCTTGGCGCGTGTATTGGCCCGATCTTCGCGTCACTACTTATGAGCCATATTCCAGAAGGCCTGATGCTGTTTTTCATCACAGTGATGGGAGCTACCGGTATTTTCTTCCTGATTCGGATGGCTTACCGTCCTGCGATCTACACCAGCGAAGAGCAGCACTTTATTCCAGTACCCCGCACAACGCCCATTGTTGCGCAGATTGACCCTCGTTCTGATGCTGAGGAATTATTGGAAAGCGAAGATACGGCTAAACCGGCAAGCTGAGAAACTGCGTTTAATCACTTCAATAAGCGCTGCCCGCTTTCCGCCACCCGCCGCCCGAAAAAGACAGGCCACTTGTGCTTTTGCGGGTAGCGACCTCCCTACCGTCGTACTCAATTATCAACTCACCCACTACAATATCAATGGTTTTTACCCGGCCAATATTGCCGTTGAACACCTCGCTCAGAGCCAGGAGGCTGTCGGACTTAAGACTGTCCTTCTGCGGTACGAAGAGATGAAGCAGCTCGATCAGCGAGTAAAGAAGTTTGAAAAAAACTCAAAACTATTACAGACAATGCACGATTATCATCACGTTAGACCTATCGTTATAGGGGAAAATATAAAACGGGAACTTTTACTTAACTGGATGAACTAACTTGATACTTACTGAGATAGTTTACCGTAATTTGCCGTACAGTCGTCCTCCAGGACTGCTTCTGATTAACCGTTTTTTTACGACTGCTATTAATACATCTGATCAACTACCTGGTACTTCGCCGGTCGTTGTGATCAAAACAGACAATTAACGTTAAGAGCCGCAGTATGGATAAACTCAACACCGCATTAAGTCCACAGTTTCTTGATTTAACTATTTCATCAGAATCAGGCAAGCAGACCTCAGGCGTCCCATGCTTCAGCACTCAGCAAACCAAAAGACAGATTCCCGGTATTTCCACAGACCATGTATCAGGCTATGTCACAAGAAGGGTTCCCGAAAAAACCATTGCCGACCGACTGCATCTTCACCAACTGACCAAGACTGATTACAAACAGAAAATTGAGAAAACATGTCTTTTTGAACAACTCATTCCGTCGTTAATGTCAACAACAGGAATGTCGCAAACGTCTGTCCTGACGCATTTGTTACCGGCCCTTGAGTTCACCCCCTATTTAAGAAAAATAAACCGCGAAGAGATGGTAAAAGTCTCAGATCACCCGTCACATCTTCAGACCGGGTTGTTACTGGAACTGATAACCCGGGTAAAACAGGGGTATAAACTACAGGAACTGCATCGACTGGCAGGTGAGCAGCCCGCCTCAGCGGATATAAAAATCAATGGGCAGCCACAGACCATCAGTATTGGCCTGCATCACTTTACCCGGGAAGATCTCGGTGATGAGACATTCCGGGAGCTGCGTGATCGTCTAACCCCTTCGGGGAAAACGGCAGGTAAAGACCCGGGTGTTATTCTGGATCATGTGCAGAAAAGAAAAGCAGTATCCATGGCTCACTGGCAGAGGATGCTGTTGATGGTTCTGAAAATTCAGGACTCAGCCACCAGGCAGCACATTGCCCATGCTCTCAACACAGAGCATGGGTTGTCACCTGCCACCGAAGCAGAGTGCACAGCACTGACCGCCCTGATTCCAACGCTGAAATTAACCGTCCATCCCGGCTTTACCCTGCTGAAGCCGCTTTTTTTCTGGCTATCACAACACCACCTGAAAGGCAGCAAACTCAGCAGCCAGCAACTGACCTGGCTGCAAAGTATGGTTACCAACAAGCTTTACACAAAATTACCAGACCTGAGAAATACCGGGCTGGAGAAACTCTGTATCTATAAAGAGCCTCTGGTCAGCAGCCATGAAACGGACAATCCTCGTGAGCGGTGGATAAAAAAGGGAATTAATAAGGCAATTAATGATGCCACCCCACAACAACTGACTGAAGTCGTTGAGCTCTTTGACACACTGCTCTGTGACCTCACCCCGTCAGTCAGTGCAGAAAACCGTCTGGGCATTATCTACACATTGCTTAAATTCAGAGACCAGTCCCTGCTGAAAAATCTACTGGCAACAGGGAGCATTGGTCAGGATATTCTCATGAAAATGTACAAAACCCAACTGATCCTGACCTATTCCATTGATGAAAATGTTACTGAAGCCATAAAGAAGTCCAAAGAACAATCGGTAAATTGTCTGATCAAAACCCTCCAGCTGAGAATGGCGCAGTGCATAATAATGATGGCGTCAACGGATGGGTTATCAGTGCCTTTGGAGGCCATAAATAAGGCCAAGACCCTTATTGACCATCATAATGAGGGATTGCAGGCCGTACTCCCCGCCCATGAACTTGAGCAGCAAGATTCAGATAATTACTACGACGACGATAGCGACCAGCAAGATTCAGATGATAACTGCAACTATGATAGCGACCCGGAAGCGTTGCAAGCCGGACTGCGCCCCCATGAACCTGCCCAGCAAGATTCAGATGAGCAAGATTCAGATGAGCAAGATTCAGATGATAGCTACGACGACGATAGTGACCTGGAAGGGTCGCAACCCGCACAGCCCGCCTATGACCTTGGCCAGCAGGATTCAGATGATAGCTACGACGACGATAGCGATCTGGAAAGGTCGCAAGCCGTAATACCCGCCCATAATCCTGCCCGGCAAGATTCAGATGATAACTGCGACGACGATAGCGACCTGGAAGAGTTGCAAACCGCCCTGCGCACCCATAACCCTGCCCGGCAAGATTCAGATGATAGCTGCGACGACGATAGCGACCTGGAAGGGTTTCAAGCCGTACTGCGCGCCCATGAACGTAACCAGCAAGATTCAGATGATAGCGACGACGGTGGATACTGGGATAGATTCTCCAACATGGGGTACAGAAACCGTATTTATGACAGAACGCCATATGGCAACAACACCATTTCAGCAGAGAACTATCTTAGCGTTCCCGATTATCTGCTGACCAGCGACCGTGCTATCACTCTTGATCCACAACATCTGCTTCTGCCCCGGGACAAACACTTTCGTATTCCTTCAGCAAAAATTGAAGACAATTCACGTTTACGGAGGTTTGAACGAACCAGGCGCGACGAACAAAAGCTACGGAAGGATTTTCTGCTATCGACCAGATCAACCGATCTGACACAACCGGTTGACTGGCTAAAAATGGAGGTACCAATCACCTTCCTGTTTACCGGGAGCGCTCAGAAAAAAAGTCAAACTTCCTATGTATACCAGGTTTTCAACACCGAAGTGTTGCCGGTTATTCAGCAGGCTACCAGAGAAAACGCCAGCGCTGTTTCCGCAAACACTGGCAATGTATCAAAGTCACTGAAAAGGCCGCTCACTACCAGCTCCACCACCGAGCCTGTACCCCGAAAAGCGCGAAAAACAGAAGCGTCTTCTGCAAGTAGCGCCGAACTCTCCCTTGAAGAACGGGAGACTATGGACGTTATCAGGGAACTGTTGGCATTGGCAGAGACAACCGGAAAGCCAGGCCTTAACCTCAGGGCAATCATCACCAGTATTCAGGACCGGGCATCAAATCAGACATTACGTTCTCTGTTACAGCATATGGTAACCGTACTCCCCGGGCTGCCTGACAATCACATGCGCAGACAACTGCTGGAGCTAACGGCCTTTCAGTTATTTGCTGATTTACACCCAACAGACAACCCATTCAGGCGTTTAGTCAAAACGCTGTATATCATTCAATCCAGAAGTCGTTTCCTCCGGTTTGCCAATGACAATTACGATATTTACGGTAACAGTGAAACCAATAAATTAAAGCTGCAAATAGGTGAGCTGTTCAGAAACGAGTGGTGCCAGCCTGACGGTTTACTGGGGAACAGGATCCGGCAGTCGGTGAAAGCCGCTTTCAGGCAAAGTGACAGCAATTGCAGCTATCAGCAAATAATGGATTCTGTATTGAAATCCATCCGGCCATCCAAGCAGCCCTCTGATGACTACCCACACCTGATCGACCAGATGAGCAAGAAAGTAGAAAAAAGAATGAACCAACGGTGGGAGTTAAACAACCTGAAGCAGCAGAAGGAGATATTGGCGGCTCATCACCAGCCTACCTGCCAGGAAAACCTTAGCCGTGCAATCAAAGACCTGATTAAAACAGCTTCCGGACTTTGTCAGCAGTTTCTTCCTGAAGAGTACGTTAATAGTACAACACCGATATCCTGCGATGCTTCCCGTATTGATTCTGACATGGCAATGTCTGACCAGATCAATCCCACTGAGGATAGAGCCCAGCTATCCAGACGTTACCTGTATGATCAACTCAAGGCACTTATCCCACTGATTGGCACCTGGCTCAATCAAATCAATGATGACTGTCTGATTGCCGAGAAAGAGGCTGCTAAAGCCGGAATAGATCGACTGGAACAGTTTGCCAACAGCACAATCAGGGCCAATCGCCCCATTCAAAATGAGGACGAAACCTTAAAGCAGATTATTGCGTTGTGTGATCGATTCCACCGTTTACAACAGGAGCACAGCCAGTGGCAATCAACTCATGAGATAGCTTCCACCTACAACCAGTGGGTTGAAACCAGGAATACGCTGAAAAAACTCACGCACATACACCAGCTCACTCCCCCACAGGAGTTGCAGGAACAGATAAACGCGAGAATTTCCGGGCCTGAAAACCCTGCATTATCCCCGGAGGACCGGAAACTGCTGGGCACTGTTTCTGCATTAAGAACCCGATACATTAAAGCAGAGCTAGTCAGCAAGACTCTGCTTCATCCAAATATCCGTGAGTTCAATCAACAGCCTGAGCAATTGGCCCACCGTATTGCCGAGGTGGGCCAGCCATGGAGTGACAGTGTTCTGGCTCAGCATAATGAATATCGGTTATTACAGAACACACTCAACTATCTGCAACAAAAAGACCCTATGTACAGCACACCTGAGGTTGAGAAACAAAAAGCTCTGCATCAGGCCCGTGTGAGGCATGGCCTCAGCATGTCCAGCCTGCGGAGCGTGCAGGTAGAGTGTGAGTTACACCCGTTGCATGAGATTCGTTACCAGCATGACCAACCTCTGCTATCAACATTGGAGTCGATGGCACAGGCTCATACTGCAAAACATTCCGGTATTGAAACAGAGCCGCTGAGCAAACAACAACAACAGCAGTTGCAGGAAGTCATTGAATCTGCTCCTTTGGAGCCTACATTATCTGCCGGTGCCAGCCTGTTCGACTTGATCGGTATGGGAGCAAACAGCCAGCAGCTGAAAGTTGCTGCGAGCAACCTCTCCCCCATACTTATTGGCAGACACAGGGGCAGACACAGGAGCAGACACAGGACAAACGACTATGACGTGTTTGAGACTATAAAAGAACTCAAGGAAAAAAATACCGAAAAGATTAAAAAGCAACAACAACAGATTGAGAGTGAAAACACAGTCCTGGCCGAGATGGAAAAGGCGCATAATAAAATGGCCAGGAAGTTACGGGAATGTAAGGAAGCACTGTTTCACCGGTTAGAAAACCGAATGCATTGCGAGATAATGATTGAAGACCGGGCGTATTCCTATGCTGATGCACTTATTGCCTATTATTACAGAAATAATTATCAAGGCTTAAACGATGCGACCAGTGCCCAGCGGCAGGCAACTTCAACGCTGTATTCAGCAGGATTGCAACACAGAAGAGACCGTGAAAGATATCAAGAAAATATGCAATGGCTGGAGCTTGCAAGGAAATGTCGGTCTCACCATATCAACCCGAAAATCCTTCCGGATGTCCTCCATTTAATGAAGCTGGAAAGTCTGGTGTCCATTGATGATATAGAAAACAAAATGGCGGACTTACAACAACAAATTCAGGCAACAGAAAACATCATTGCTGAAAATACAGCGCAGGTCAGGGCAGCGGTTGCACAACTGGAAGCCAGACTGAAGCCAGAGCTTGAAGCTCAGAAAAAAACAACAAGAGCCGCCGAGCTGGCACTGTTCAGCAGAGCCTTTGAGCATGGACATCACTTGTCAGAAGTCCGCACTATACAGCGGGTATTGTGTCAATATCTCCGTGAAAACAGAAATGCTGCAAGCATTAGTGACGAAATTGTTGAGGACTGTAAAGCTCAGGAAAAGCACGTCCCCTCCAAATACACGGATATTATTGAGCCTCCCTGGCCAGGTACCGATGAGCGCAGCTGCCATTGGCGGTCAACGAACAACCTGCCCTTCCAGATTATTAATGTCTCTGGGGCATTCCCCTTACTGGAGTCACTGCATAAAGAGGGTAGAATCTCGCCATGGCAATTGTTGGGGCACGATGATGAGGGTAAGCCATCCAGCGCGCTGGTTTTCGCTGCGGCCAAAGGGCGCTACAGGGCTTGCGAAGCACTGATCAAATGTCTTGAAGAAACCCGGCACCTCTCCCCGGGCTCCCTTAATCATTTGCTGAAGTTGCTGACAGCCAACCCTTCCGGTGATAACAGAAACCTTCTGCACCTGATAGCGCAACTGGCAAAGCCAGCTCTTCTTAAATCCCTGTTGCAACTGCTCAATAATGTCAGTAATAAACAGGATTTCGATGCAGATTATCCTTCTGATTGCCTGCAAAACCGGATCGCCCTGGATAGGGAACACTTGTTAAAATCACTCCTGGCCAAGGCCGATTATGAAGGGCACCACGCCACTGACCTGTTGTTGTTCAATGTTGCTAAAAGAATCCGGGAATGGCCAGAAGATAATGTTCAGGCACTTGCCAGCTATTGCAACGATTTTCTGATCAATGAGGCCAGAAGCCTGTGGATAACCGTTTCTGAGTCTCTCAGTGTTGAGCAGTCCGGCAAATCAATTGACTGTTTTATGAAAGGTATTGATAACCTCGAAGGACTATCTTCGGTAAAACGACAAGCCGCTGAAATCTTCCTGAGAAAACTGATGCGCATATTCAAAGTGCATGGTCCTGCCGGGGTGCATGAACAACTGATGGCTCAGATTACACGGGTAGACCATGCTGTCAATATATCTGACCAGCATGAGCATTCGGTTCTGCCCCATCAAGGTGCATATTCATGATACAGAACCCACTCAGTAAACAGCGCTGCTGGTACAGCTTCATGATCTTCTGCGCGCAAGTATTCAACCAGCAGATCGTAAAGGGGGTTGCGGCATAACTTTTCCGACTTACCCTTGGCCAGATCAGCTACATTGACCCGCTGGGTGTACTCGGCAAGCGGTTTGGCACTGGAAACATGCAGGGTGTGTTCAAAGCCATAGCCGTATTCCCACGGGTAATAGCTCCCGGCGGGAAGTACCGGCTGGATTGCCTGCATCAGATTTGCACCGTAGGAAGTAATATCTTTTGGTAATATCAGACAGTCACCCAGTGCCAGGGCATGCACCTTTCTTTCGCTGTTTCCAGTCGCCGGGCTCACGACAAAAGCTGAGTCTTTTTCTCGAAAATACTGATGGAAAAAATAGGTGGCTGACAATAGCGTGCTTCCTGACCAGACATAATCAATGATCAGAATTTTTCGGTTGCTGGCTCTCGACCCAAGAATCTTATCAAAATGATGGAAAAGCGCCTTCTGTTCTTCAGGAGTCATCTTTTGTTTAAATCGAACCCTGCGCTTTTTACAGGTTTCCAGAAACTGAAAATCGGAAAGTGGCATATTGCATGCCGCGTCTTTTCCTAACCGCCCCTGAAGCTCTGCGATTACAGTCGCGGGGCTTCGGCCTATCCCGATGTACAGGAATTCCTGTGGAGGAAAGGCGGTAATCACTCTGTCTGACAATTGTTTCAGTTCGCAGATGAACAGAGACCTTATATTTTTGCTGTCCATGGCCGTTTTTAAAGGCCTGAATCTCTCATCATCAACACTGATCAAATGCTTTGCAGTAACTGCCTGTGCCTTCAGTTCCGGCAGAGGCGGAGGGACCGGGCTGATAAAATTGTTCAATGATCCGGATGTTGTTGGTGTCATCTGAACCTGCATTTATTTTATATTAATGAGTCAACGTTCAAGACCTGATAACAGCTTTATCACTAAACGTCGCTATTGATAGGCATAGCAGATCTTTATGCTTGGTTGATATAAATAGCAAATGGGTTGTGTTAGGGAGGAACTTTTCAAATTGACTGAGCTGTCAGCAATCGAAGGTTAAGAATGTATTGATTGCTGCCCTCAGGTTAGGCAAATGGTAAAAAAGCCGGATAAGCTGCGTAACCTGGAATTGATGTACGGCGTTAGTCAAGTCCCTGCAATACCTGTTTCAGGGAGATGCTTGACCCTATTGAAACCCGCTATGTTCGTAAATTTTGGTAACTATAGCTCCCCGTCATATTTATCAATGCTATTGATTACCAGACCACCATCAATATCACCATCCAGTGAGACATCCATGGAATAATTAACCAGACGACCCTGAACACCACCGGTAACCAGCAGAGACTGCCCCTGAAAATCATAGCCAGCACCCAACTCAGCCTGCCAGTCAATCTCACCCCGAACACCTTTCAGCAGGAACTTATCAAAGCCATCGGTGAAGTGATAAGAGAGGGAAAGATCAACACCGGTTACATCTCTAATGCCATCCACATCGACACTGCGAGCCCCGACAATGGCCGAGGGTATCCAGCCATGCTTTACGGTCCAGCCCACCCCGGCGTAGATATGGTTATCATTCTGGGCTGCAGCCGCAGTATTGGTCAGCAACGATGCTGTTGCCATAATAGCCGTTATCAAGCCTTTTATTGTCCGGGACATGTTGCTCCCCCTTTTTTTCAGGCAATGTGTATTTGCTTATACGCCTTACTAACTCTACCTAACTGGCAAAAATAAGCAATGCAACATAGAGCCTAAAGGTCGCCATCCATAGCAAACACTTCATTCCCTGAAGAAAAACAAACTCAGTGTTTTTCGCTTAAGGCCAGCACCGGGCATTGATCATCAGCATCATTTGCAGCGGGCTGATAGGACTCTTGATTTAAACCGCAACGAGCGCAACATTCGTTGTTATGATCCAAGGTTCAAGCTGCCTTTATGCCAGTCCTAAATAAAATAAACCACCCTGGAAACTCTGGCACCATTTTTTGCCAGTATTTCCCAATCAAATTCCACACCCCGATCCTGAGTCAGTTTCCTGATAACCTGATGGGTCAGCCCCTGTCTTATATCTGCCACCCCGGCGACAGGGCTTTCACCGACATGAAGAATAGAAAAATCCGAGCCTCTGGTTTGCAGCCGTTTACCACTCGCCTCGGGCAGGCGAAGTGCACTTCTTTTTAAATGAAAGCCCTGGTAGATTGCAATAGAAAGAAGCAACAGACAACAGACAACAGACAACATAAAACAATACTTACTAATCCCATAAGTTCTTTGTACCTTCATGTTTAAAAAAGAAGTCAAAGGTTAAACAACACACTGATACATTCAGTCCAGGGCTGGCAGCCACCTTCAGAGGTTGCCAATGAACCGATACCGAAACTGATCCCTATATAAAGCCCGATACCCACCCCATTGGCGATAATATCGCCAAAACTGAAACGGCGATAACGGGTCATCTGCTGACAGAGCTCAATAAACACCCCAAACGCCATCAACCCTGCCGGTTTCCACCAGCAGACGCCTGCCGTTGGAAACGCCAGATCGATCAGCAAAAACAGCACCATAAAGGTGAGCGTATGTTTCACCTTATCATTGATAAAACGGGTGGGGTCCCATTTGCCGGGTATCAATGACATAAACAAGGCAAAGGCCAGGGCAAAGAAGGACAGGATTTGCCAGGTTGAAGGGGGAGTTGCCTGGAGTGTGGCAATGAGTTCATTCATTGAATGGCCCTGAGTTATAATTCTAACAGGTGATCGGCCAATGGGTGGTGGGGTTGATGGCGTTTAACATTTCCACTTCAGGTGGACATTAAGCTTACCCCTCCATTCGATCATAAACATTTGTGTCTTTGCAGTTAACGATATTTTATGGTTTTTCCCTCTCCTGATTATTGAAATATCACAACCCAACTTGCTACATTAGCGACCCAAATGACCGCTTAATTGTAAAAGCAGAAACCGTCGTCAGTTTATCAGCGTTAGCTGCTTCCTGACTCTACATGGCAGTTATTCGCATTAGCAGAATAAAAAGAACAGGAGTAGACCATGCGCCGTTGGAATGGCTGGGGTGATGAGAGTTACGTTAAAGAAGTATCCGACCATGGGGATGCATTGATTCGCCGTATTATCGGGGAACCGACGCCCTTGAACGATGCCACCCTGGACAGCGTGATAGCGAAGGTACCGGCATCACGCCTGCCTGAACATCCACTGATTGTGACCGCCGCAGAAGATCGTGTTCGCCATGCCCGCGGCCAGAGCTTCCCGGACTGGCTGGCCATGCGCAGTGGTGATTTTGGGGTTTTCCCGGACGGTGTCGCTTATCCGGAAACCAGTGCACAGGTTCGTGAACTTCTTGCCCTTGCGGTCCGGCACGATTTTATTGTGATTCCCTATGGCGGTGGGACATCCGTTGCCGGTCACATCACGCCTCAGGAAAATACCAGAGCCATTTTGACCATTGATATGGGTCACATGAACCAGTTAATGGATCTGAATGAAGAGAGCCAGATTGCCACCTTTGGTGCAGGGACTCCGGGGCCACAGATTGAAGCACAGCTGCAGGCAAGGGGTTATACCCTTGGGCACTACCCTCAATCCTGGGAACTGTCCACCATTGGCGGCTGGATCGCCTCCCGCTCTTCCGGTCAACAGTCACTCCGTTACGGCCGCATTGAACAGATGTTTGCCGGTGGTCGTATGGAAACCCTGCAGGGCACACTGGATATTCCTTCAATTCCCGCCTCTTCGGCAGGACCGGACATTCGAGAGCTCACCATGGGCACCGAAGGCCGCCTGGGTATCTTTACCGAAGTGAAGGTACGCGTACAACGTGCAGCAGAGCAAGAGCGATTTATGGTCTGCTTTATGCCGAACTGGCAGGCAGGTAAAGCCGTCGCCCGGGAAGTTGCACAGCAGAAAATCCCGCTCTCCATGATGCGAGTCAGTAACGCTAAAGAGGCCCGTGCCCACGCCCATCTTGGTACCTCACTCACGCAGTTCAAACTGTTGGATGGCTATCTGCGTTTTCGCGGACTGGACGACAATCGATGCATGCTGACCTTTGGCGTTACCGGCTCTAAATACCAAAATAAAGTGGCCCTGAAACAGCTGAAAAAGATTCTGAAAAAGCATGGCGGCGTTGGTGGTGCACTGGCCAACATCATGGGTACCATCTGGGCTCATGGCCGTTTCAAGTTCCCCTATCTGCGGGAAACCACCTGGGCCCGGGGCATAGCAGTCGATACACTGGAAACCTCCACCGACTGGGGAAATGTGGATGACTTGATGCATCAGATAGAGGCGAGCCTGGAAAACGCCTTAAAGGATGAAGGGGAAAATGTCATGGCATTTACCCACCTCTCCCATATCTACGGTCAGGGGTCGAGTATCTATACCACCTACTTTTTCCGCTGCGCTGACAGCTACGAAGCCACTCTGGAACGCTGGAAAAAGCTGAAGACCAAAACCTCTGAAGTGATTGCCCGGGGCTATGCCACCATTTCCCACCAGCATGGCACTGGTCGTGACCATGCGCCTTATATGCCTGCGGAAAAAGGTGAGCTGGGGATGCGGATGATTGAAACCCTGGTTCATAACTTTGACCCGGACAAACGACTGAACCCTGGTGTGTTACTCCAGGACAACGAATAACTTGTTACTTCATTGAATCAATCAGGTACCCAACCTATGTGGCAGAAATCCTGGCAGTCAGGTAACCGGAATCAGTTACTGGAAGCATTAAAAAGCAATACTCACGGGGAATGGGATATCGTTGTCGCCGGGGGCGGCATCACCGGTGCTGGTATTGCCCGCGAAGCAGCACGCCGGGGTCTGAAAGTGCTGCTGGTGGATCGTCAGGATTTCGCCTGGGGAACCTCCAGCCGTTCATCAAAAATGGTGCATGGTGGCCTTCGCTACATCGCTTCCGGCGATATCAAAACCACGATGCACTCGGTTTCCGAACGGGAACGCCTGATGAGAGAAGCTCCCGGGCTGGTTGATCAAATGGGCTATCTGATGGCCCATTACAAGGGTAGGTTTCCCGGGCCGCTGGTCTTTAATATGCTGCTGCGTATTTATGATTTTTTTGCCGGTAAGCGTTACCGTAAGTTTCATAAATCACACGACATTGAAAACCTGAGCCCTCTTATTGATGAACACAACCTGCTCGGTGCTACCCAGTTTGCCGACGCCATTACCGATGATTCACGCCTGGTTATCCGGGTTTTGCGGGAAGCTCAGAAAGATGGTGCTACGGTAATGAATTATGTTGGTGTCGATGCTCTGATTAAAAACAATGGTCGGGTGACAGGTGCTCAACTGAAGGATACCGAAACCAGTCAGGTGATTCCGGTTAAAGCCAAAGTAGTGATCAATGCCACAGGTGCCTGGGGGGATGAACTTCGGGGAGAGATGACGTCAGAACAGCATATTCGCCCTGCCCGTGGCAGCCATATTGTGGTGCCTGGCTGGCGACTGCCTGTCGCTCAGGCATACACCGCAATGCACCCGGATGATAAACGACCCATTTTTATTTTCCCCTGGGAAGGCAGAACCGTTATTGGGACCACCGATCTGGACAACGGCGATATTGGCAACCATGAAGTGGCCATGACCCGTGATGAACTGGAATACCTGATGAAAGCCGCCTGTTCCCAGTTCCCGAAAGCCGGGTTAACCGAACAGGATATTATCTCTTCATGGGCAGGTGTACGCCCGCTGGTCAGCTCAGGGGCACTGAACCCGTCGAAAGAAAAACGTGACCACAGTATCTGGAACGATAACGGACTGGTGACCATCAGTGGCGGCAAGCTGACCACCTTCCGGCTAATTGCCCTGGATGTATTGAAAGCAGCTGAAGAGTATCTCCCCGGCGTTGATTTCAGTGATACCGGCGCGGATATGTTTACTCAATATATGCCTGATAGCTCTCTGTTTAAAAAGCTGCCGGACTATTTAAAGAAACGTATCCGGGGCCATTACGGTATTGACGCTGATCACTTGCTGGCGCAGACCCGGCCCGATGAACAGGATGTTATTCCCGGTGCCCGCGCCCTCTGGGCCGAGTTGCGCTGGTCGGCCGGAAATGAAGCCGTTGTGCATCTGGATGATCTCCTGCTCCGTCGTACCCGGCTGGGCTTGCTGCTGGAACAGGGAGGCCTGATTTTTGCCGACAGAATCAAGGCCATCTGCCAGGAAGAACTGGGTTGGAACGAGCAGCAGTGGCAACAGGAAGTCACCCGTTATCAATCCATCTGGAATAGCTATTACAGTATTCCGAAATAGAGCAATAACGCTGATACTCGACAATGAAAATCAAGAAGTGAGTGTGTAGTGAGTGATTCAGAATATGTGCTGGCTATCGACAATGGCACCCAAAGCATTCGTGCCCTGGTATTTGACAGTGCCGGTAATGAGATCGCCAAAAGCAAAGTTGAGCTGGAGGCCTATTTTTCTCAACACCCCGGCTGGGCAGAACAGCACCCTGAATACTATTGGCAGCAGCTTGGGGAAGCCTGTAAAACGTTATGGGCCCAGGGCATTGTAGCGCCCGGGCAGATCAAAGGTATGGCACTGACCACACAGCGCTACACCATGATTAACCTGGATGAAGATAAAAAGCCTTTGAGACCGGCCATTGTCTGGATGGATCAGCGTAAAGCCGAACCGGAAAAGCCCGTTGGTGGCTTTTGGGGAGTGTTGATCAGGGCCATCGGCCTGACCAGCCTTATCGAAGATCTGCGCGCCAAAGCCCGTGATAACTGGATTATGCAACATCAGCCCGATATCTGGCAGAAGACCCGTTACTATGTGAATTTATCCGGCTACCTGACCTATCAACTGACTGGCGAAATGAAAGATGCCTGTGGTTCAGTGGCCGGTTACCTGCCCTATGACTATCGCCGCCAGAAATGGGCTGGCAAACACGATCTGAAATGGCAGCTGCTGGCCGCCAGACGACATATGTTGCCGGAACTGGTACAACCCGGAGAACTGTTAGGTCATATTTCGGCTGAAGCGGCAGAGCATACCGGTCTGGCTGTGGGCTTACCGATGATAGCAGCCTCATCCGACAAGGCCTGTGAAGCACTGGGCGCAGGCGGTGTTGACCCCCATATCGGCTGTTTGAGTTTTGGCACTACAGCCACCATCAGTACAACAACGTCCCGATACTTTGAAACTGTCCCCTTTATCCCATCCTATACAGCGGCGATGCCAAAACGTTACAACACCGAGGTGATGATTTATCGGGGCTTCTGGATGGTCAGCTGGTTTAAAAATGAGCTGGCCCAGGCCGAACAACGAAAGGCGAAAGAGCTGGGTGTAGAACCGGAACAACTGTTCGATGCCCTGCTGACCCAGGTACCTCCGGGCTCGATGGGCTTGATGATGCAACCGTACTGGTCACCCGGCGTACGTCAGCCCGGTCCGGAAGGCAAAGGTGCCTTTATCGGCTTTGGCGATGTTCATAAACGGGCGCATATTTACCGCGCGATTCTGGAAGGACTGGCTTACGAACTGCGTTCCGGTAAAGAGCAGATTGAAAAACGCAGCGGTACAGCGATCACCCGGCTACGGGTCTCCGGTGGTGGTTCCCAGAGTGATGCGGCCATGAAACTAACGGCCAATATTTTTGGCATGGCGGCAGAACGTCCGCACACTTTGGAAGCTTCTGGCCTTGGTGCAGCCATTAACTGTTGTGTCGGCCTTGGCATTCACAAAGACTACAACCAGGCCATTGATAAAATGACCCGGGTGGGCGATGTGTTTGAGCCGGACCTGCCAACCATGCTGCTGTATGATCGTTTGTACAATGAGGTTTATAAAAAGATGTATAAACGCCTGCAGCCGCTGTATAAATCCATTCGGGATATTACCGGTTACCCGAAGCATTAAGTTTCTTAGACCGTGAACTTCACACACCGCTCCTAAAAACTTGCTCAAACCTGCTCAAAGTTATCTAAACCTGAGCATTT
>NZ_JAHHPM010000522.1 GCF_024606345.1 Endozoicomonas sp. YOMI1 | reverse complement strand
GCATTCGCAAGCGTCTCGATGATGTTGATTTGAGGTAACTATTCAGCACCCCTCACTTAAATCTGGAATTTCCTGATTTTTATACCATCCTCTTAATCAGTATTTTTTGCCAACGTTCACCAACATGGTTCTACAGCCACCTTCAACTTTACCGACTGAAATTCTCTTGAAAGAGAATGCACAGCTGCGCATAAGAGTTGCCCGCCTGGAAGAACGATGTAGAGAATTGGAAGAAAAGGTTGGCAAGAATAGTCAAAACAGCAGTAAGCCACCATCGTCTGATGGTTATCAAAAAACTGAAACATTGCGCTTCATGTCAGATTTTTCAATCCCCTTCGACAACAATGGCAGCGAACGAGATGTTCGAATGGCCAAATTAAAGCAGAAAATCTCAGGCTGCTTCAGAAGTGCAGACGGAGGTGCTTTTTTTGCACGGATTCGGAGCTATTTGTCGTCAGCTAGAAAACAGGGTATGGATATGGAGCTATTGGCAAGGAGTGTAAAACCCGCTTCTGAATTTGCTTCATTACCTGAAACACACCTTGATGATCTTGTTTCCTGGTCGCAGTTGCCGCCGCAAATCAAGCAGGAACTAACACCCTACCATCAGCTTCTGTTTGCTATATATCTGGGCTTACCGATAGCGGAAATGAATAAAAAAAATGTACGATACAAACATGAGCACTCAACAAAAAAATTTGATTATTTATCCTGGTATTCACAGCAGCATGGACACAGGTTAACCCAGGAAAAATTGACCATCCCCCATGGTAAATTGCTGACCATGCTGGGGGGGCGTACTACACAACTCGCCCCGAGCATCTGGAGTTTTTGCCAATTCGCCTTGGCGGAAGAAACCGATGCAGGCTGCTAACCGACACCGGAATCCTATGAACCTATGTCAACTCCTAATCCGTCTAATCCATCTCTACTCAAACCGTCTCAGCTGCGTTGCCAGCTGTTCTGCCGTTTGCAGTTGTGCTGTCATTACTTGTACCGTTACCATGTCGTCTGCCTGATGAGCCAGTTTGATGGTATGCCTGGCAGTCTGGGCAAACGTTTCACAGGCTTTGGCAATCGCTTCAGCGTTCTGGTAGGTCTCCTGAGTTTGTGGGTCTTCAATCCGGGAGTACTCAAACATCTCATTGTAGTCCGAGGGCACCCGACGACCGAATAAGCTGATGCGCTCAGCAATCTGGTTTGATGGTGGAAAGGGTTGCACGGTCTGGTTTTGCCGCGCCTGTTGTTGAGTGGGCTGGCAGGCCGCTTCCGGAGCAGCAGCCGCCAGTAGCTGGGTAAACTCAGCAGCCCGGGCGCCCTGATTGTTCCACTGGGCCGCCTTGATCTGGTTCACTATGGCCTGCTGTTCACTGTAGGCAGCCACCAGTTTTTGGGCCAGTTCGTTTTTTTCGGCGGTTTTGATACCAGTTGCCGCTTCTTTCAATGTTGAGGCAGTCATTTCGATACTCTCAAATGGCAAGCATTAGATACCGGAACCCGATGGACAGGTCATTAATGCTGAACTCGCCAGTGGATTCGCTGCCCGTCGCCAACTGGGTCGTTGCCGATAAATCATAGGCTAACCACTGAAGACATCCAAATAACACCTTGATTCCATACTGATTCCGGTAAATTTAACTATAGCTGTGTCGTTTATTTTTTTTGTTTTTTTTTAGATTTTTAATTACACAAAAAATTATCCGACATAACCGGAAGTATTAAGTCTTCCTTCACTATGTCATGGTCGGTGTCAATCAACAGGCAGCACCAAACGACACTACTCCGGACAATCTCTGAAGTAGCACGGTGTATCCGGGGACATGGATAACGGGTTTGCGATTATTAGTCGATGGATTATAATTTCATCGTCGTTCATAGACATACCTTTGCGTTGGAGCACCAAGTCCCGGTGTAACCTGCACCGGGCACCCCACTCACTGCGGCGTTTTCTGCTTATGGGCGCTTCCGGTTGACCCGCTTTTTCGACGTAACCTGAACCCGTTCTTTGCTGTTGCTTTCCGTTCTGAAGGTGTACTGGATGATGTTGTTCTGATCTACCGAGTCCAGTTTGACATCAAATCCCCACAGGCGATGCAGGTGCTTCAAAAGTTCATGTGTGCTGTCTCGCTCCAGCGGACGTCTCTGGTGCAGGTAATGGCGCAGGGTCAACGAGCGATCGCCCCGGATATCCACGTTGTAGACCTGTATGTTGGGTTCACGGTTGCCCAGGTTGTATAGAGCGGCCAGGTTTTCCCGCAACTGCCGATAGCCCTGCTCATCATGGATGGCATCCACTTCCAGGTAGGGGTTGATGTCGTTATCGTCGATGCTGAACAAACGCATGTCCCGCATGACTCTGGGGGACAGGTACTGAAGAATGAATCCCTCGTCCTTGAAGTTCTGCATGGCAAAGTGCACGGCGTCCAGCCAGTCACTGCCCGCCAGGTCGGGGAACCATTCACGGTCCTCTTCCGTGGGCTGTTGGCAGATCCTGCGAATGTCCCGGAAGATATTGAACCCCAGGGTATAGGGGTTAATCCCGCTGTACCGCGGATCATCAAAGGCCGGCTGAAACACGACACTGGAGTGTGAATGCAGGAATTCCATAATAAAGCCTTCGGTGATCAATCCTTCATCGTACATCTCATGCATCAGGTGGTAGTGCCAGAACGTCGCCCAGCCCTCGTTCATGACCTGGGTTTGTCGTTGCGGGTAGAAATACTGGGCCACTTTACGCACGATGCGGATGATCTCCCGCTGCCAGGTCTTCAGCAATGGCGCGTTCTTTTCGATGAAGTAGAGCAGGTTCTCTTCCGGGTCTTTCGGAAACCGTTCATCCTGACGTGACTGTGGTGGCTCGCTCACCGGGATGGTGCGCCAGAGATCGTTCAGGTTGCGCTGGATGTACGCTTCACGCTCCCGCGAGCGCGCCTGTTCCTTCTCTGCCGAGACCGGAGCGGGGCGGACATAGCGGTTGACCCCCTGGTTCATCAGCGCATGGCAGGCGTCCAGCATCTCCTCGACCGCTGAAACGCCGTGCTTCTCTTCGCACCGGGCGATGTAGTGCTTGGCAAACAGCAGGTAGTCAATGATGGCGCTGGCATCCGTCCACTGCCTGAACAGGTAGTTGCCTTTAAAAAAGGAGTTGTGACCATAACAGGCGTGGGCGATCACCAGGGCCTGCATGGGCATGGTGTTCTCTTCCATCAGGTAGGCAATGCAGGGGTTGGAGTTGATCACGATTTCGTAAGCCAGCCCCATCCGTCCCCGCTGGTAGTTCTGCTGATTGTTGAGAAAGGTTTTGCCATAACTCCAGTGGTTGTACATCAGGGGCATCCCCACCGATGAGTAGGCGTCGAGCATCTGCTCGGAGCTGATCACTTCAATCTGGTTAGGGTAAGTGTCCAGCCGGAATTTATCCGCCAACCGGGCAAACTCCTGGTCGTAAAGTCCCAGAAGTTCGAAAGTCCATTCGGACCCGGTGGACAGTGGTTTTTTTCGCCGGACGGTGTGCCTTTCCGGCGCTTCAGCGGCCAACATGGGAATCCTCCTTTTTTGCAAAGAGACGCCGGAAGGTGGGGTAGATATCCGAATAGCTGTGGATGTGCTGCATGGCAAAGTGATCCGGGTAGGATTCGGCAATGTTTGCGTATTCGTACCAGAGGTTCTGGTGCTGCTGGCCGGTAATTTCCACGTAGGCGAAGTACTGGCAAACCGGCAACAGCTTGTCCAGGATAATGTTGGTGCAGGTGCTGGAGTCTTCGCCCCAGTTATCCCCGTCCGAGGCCTGGGCGATGTAGATGTTCCACTGACCGGACGGGTATCGCTGTTGAATGATGTCGTGGGTAAGCAGCAGGGCTTTTGAGACAATGGTGCCCCCGGTTTCCCGGGCGTAGAAGAAGTCGTGCTCATCACACTCCCGCGCTTCACTGTGGTGCCGGATAAAGACCACTTCCACGGCCTCGTAGTTGCGCTCCAGGAACAGGTAGAGCAACAGGAAGAAACGCTTGGCCATGTCCTTGATCTCCTGGGTCATGGACCCGGAAACATCCATGACACAAAACATCACCGCCTTGCTGGAGGGCTGGGGTACCTTGGTCATGTTATTGAAGCGCAGGTCAAAGTCGTCAATAAACGGCAGCCGTTTGAGTTTCCTGTTAAGCGACTTGATCTCTTCCTGAAGGAGGGTGGCCTGCTGCTGATCGACAGGATCCGGGCTCACTTCCATTTCCCTGAGCTGTCGCTTGAGGGTGCGGATCACTTTTCGGTCTTTACCGGACAGGGCTATGCGACGGGCATGGGCAGCCCGCAGCGAGCGCACGATATTCAGCCGGTCCGGAGAGCCGGCAGTGGTAAATCCTGCCCGTTTGAGTTGATAGTCGGTGCTGTCTTTCAGTTCTTTTCGCAGCAGGTTGGGCAGCTCCAGATCATCAAACAGGTATTCCAGGAACTCGTCCCGGTTGATCTGGAAGACAAACTCATCCGCCCCTTCGCCCCTATCGCTGGCCTGTCCGGCACCGCTGCCCTGCCCACCGCCACCCGGTGGCCGCTGAATACGATCACCACGGTGAAACCCGTGATTGCCGGGATGAACATGGCCGTGATGCCCCTCCTGCCCGTGGTGAAAAAACGGCTCACTGAGGTCTTTTCTGGGGATAGTGATATCACTGCCACTGTCAACGTCGGTGATGGAACGCTGGTCAATGGCATCCTGGACGGCGGCTTTGACATGATGCCGGTAGCGCTTCAGAAACCGCTGCCGGTTCACGGTGCTCTTCTTTTTTGCATTGAGACGCCGGTCGATGATGAGGCTCATGATGAACGCTCTCCCGATAGCTGCAGTGCTCGGTGGATCAACCCCGGTCGTGGGGCTGGAGATGTCCCCGCAGTAGGACGGACCGGTCACTACTGGATCATTGGGATTTCCGGACCCGGATGTACCATTCCGACAGCAGGCGCACCTGTTTCTCGGTATAACCGTGAACCACCATACGGGAAACGAAGTCTGCGTGCTTGCGCTGGTCCTCCTGCGAACCCTTGGCATTGAACGAGATGACCGGCAACAGGTCTTCGGTATTGGAGAACATTTTCTTCTCAATGACGGTGCGCATCTTCTCGTAGCTTAACCAGCTGGGGTTTTTGCCATCGAGGTTGGCCCGGGCCCGCAGTACAAAGTTAACCACTTCGTTGCGGAAATCCTTGGGATTGGCGATGCCCGCCGGTTTTTCGATTTTTTCCAGCTCTTCGCTTAAGGTGCCCCGGTCCAGAATGTGCCCGGTGTCCGGGTCCCGGTACTCCTGGTCCTGAATCCAGAAGTCGGCGTAGGTGATGTACCGGTCAAAGATGTTCTGGCCATATTCTGAGTAAGACTCCAGGTAAGCCGTCTGGATCTCCTTGCCGAGAAACTCAATGTACTTGGGCGTCAGATGCTCTTTAATAAAGGCAAGGTAACGGTCATGAACCTCTTCCGGAAACTGTTGCTGCTCAATCTGTTGCTCCAATATATAAAGCAGATGCACCGGGTTGGCCGCCACCTCGGTGGGATCGAAGTTGAACACCTTGGACAGGATCTTGAATGCGAACCGGGTGGAGAGCCCGTTCATGCCTTCATCCACCCCGGCCATATCCCGGTATTCCTGCAACGGTTTGGCATTGGGGTCGGTGTCCTTCAGGTTTTCGCCGTCGTATACTTTCATCTTGGAGTAGATGGAAGAGTTCTCCGGCTCCCTGATGCGGGACAGCACGGTGAACTGGGCCAGCATCTTGAGCGTATCCGGGGCACAGGGCGCCGCTTTGAGCGAGCTGTGTTCCAGCAATTTCTGGTAAATATGCACCTCTTCACTGACCCGGATGCAATACGGCACCTTGACGATGTTGACCCGGTCGATGAAGGCTTCATTGGTCTTGTTGTTCCGGAAGGACTGCCATTCAGACTCATTGGAGTGTGCCAGCAGAATCCCTTCATAGGGAATGGCCCCCAGCCCTTCGGTGCTGTTGTAATTGCCCTCCTGGGTGGCGGTCAGCAACGGGTGCAGCACTTTGATGGGCGCCTTGAACATCTCCACGAATTCCATGATGCCCTGGTTGGCCCGGCACAACGCCCCTGAAAAACTGTAGGCGTCGGGGTCATCCTGGGCATACTCTTCCAGCTGGCGGATATCCACCTTGCCCACCAGGCTGGAAATGTCCTGGTTGTTTTCATCACCGGGTTCGGTTTTGGCAATGGCAATCTGGTTCAGCCTGCTTGGGTAGAGCTTGACCACCCGGAACTGACTAAGGTCGCCACCAAACTCGTTCAGGCGCTTGACCGCCCAGGGGGACATGATGTAGTTGAGGTAGCGACCGGGAATGCCGTATTCCTCACTAAGAATGACCCCATCCTCTTCAGGGTTGAACAGTCCCAGCGGCGATTCAAACACCGGCGACCCCTTGATGGCATAAAACGGCACCTTTTCCATCAGCTGCTTCAGTTTCTCGGCCAGGGAGGACTTACCGCCCCCCACTGGACCAAGCAGATAAAGGATCTGTTTTTTCTCTTCCAGGCCCTGGGCCGCATGCTTGAAATAAGAGACCAGCTGTTCAATGGCCTCTTCCATGCCATAAAACTCCTTGAACTCCGGGTAACGTTTGATCAACTTATTGGAGAAAATCCTGCTCAGTCGCGGATCACGGGCGGTATCAATGACTTCCGGCTCACCAATGGCCTTCAGCATGCGCTCGGCCGCATTGGCGTAGACCGAAGGGTCCTCTTTACAGAGTTTCAGGTAGTCCAGCAGGCTCAGCTCTTCCTGCTGAACTGCCTCATACCGTTGCTGGAATTGCGCAAAAATGGACATAGCTAACGTTCCCACCGTTGTAGAAAGGAAGAGAGGAGACATCGAACCGGGTAGCGCCAGAGAACAGGAACACCAGCTGCCCCCTTGGTTCAATGAACACACGCTGCACGTGTGGTCTCTGCAGTCTGACAAACAATGAACGACTAGTGACAGTTAAATGATTGGCTAATCAAACCCAGGTAACACTCGATGTGAAAAAAGACCTGAACAGCGCACATACCCTGAAAATGTTACCTGCTCTTTCGGTAACAATCCCTGATGCCCACCTCTTTCAGGGGGTAATTGTCGATCAAATGGTGATAAACCAGACTGCTCTGCTGTTCACAGGCAAGGTTAATCTGTCGTTCAATATCTGCAAGATTCGCTTGTGCCGCCACCGCTCGTTGAATCACTGCGTGGACATCCACATGCAGCTCTCTGGCTTTGCTGAGCAAATCGGCAGAGAGATCGGTTTCAAATACAACGGGACTGTCTTGACCGGTTTTTATAGCCATGATCAACCTCCTCAATCATCAGCTGTCGCTTAATTGTAGCAAATCAAATAGAGTTGAAGCGTTTTTGCAATCGGCATCTTCTCAAACTCCCTGAGCTTGCTGGCTGTCTGGTCACAATTGACGCCATGGGCTGCCAGAAAAAAATAAGGGAAGTACGATAATTCGCTACTTTATATTGAGCCGCGTTCTGTCCGCTGCCCATCTGACATACACCACCTCTGCAGGAATCCCGTTTTCCTGAAAAAATGCCAACCACAATTTCTGGTTTTCCTGCAGCCTGTCTCCCGGCCCCTTAACCTCCAGCCACTGGTACCGGTTATTTCCCGGATCAAACAGGATCAGATCCGGAAACCCGGTTCGGTTGTGGGCAATATCAAACATCAGTCGTTGAAACATAGCTCGCAGTTGTTCTATCGGTATCAACGATACGGCCAGGGTAATCAGCTCCGGACTGAGCGCTGGCCAGATAACCAGACGATTGCTGATCCCCTGCTTCCCGTTATAGGTGGCCAGCAGAGTATCCAGAAGATTGCTCTCAGACATTTCTGCCAGCCGGTGATAAATCAAATCCTTACAGCTCCGATAAAAATCCGGGGTCATCAAGTCTGCTGGTCCGCTCTGAAACGGATGGAAGAACGCCCCCTCCCGGTCGGCAAAAATAATATCCCAGAACCACAGGCCAGCAAGCCCATTGATCAAGGCATTTTCCACATAAAACACCTGCCAACCCTGGTGTTTGAAATGCGCCTGAACCTGAAATTCAACCCGCTGACCATTGTCATTAAGCTCAAGCGTCAGTTCATTAAACTGTGCAGTTTGCCGCCGACGCTTTTCGCCCTTCAGGGTTTTGGCAAACCGATGGGCAAAAGCCAGCTCCAGGCTGCTGGCCGGTGACGCCTGAATCTCTTCACAAAGTGCCAAAGCGCCAGCCGTATCATTGAGTTTGGCCAAAATGCGAGTCCGCCGTTCCCGGGACGGGGGCAGATGCGACTGCTGAAAACTGGCGACTGCCTCCCGCAAAGCACCTTGCCTTTCCAGGTCGCGGGCAATGGCATTCACCAGCCGGGCATAACGACGCTTAAGGGTCGGATGGCTGAAATCAGACGACGGCGGTAATTTTGCGGTCAGGGCCTGCAACTCATCAAGGTCACGTTTCTTATGGTCCCGGGCAACTTCCTGCCAGAGTAGTGACAGGCTCAACCCCTGCTCCAGCTCCTCACGACTGTTAAACAATCGGGATTTCAGCGGGTAATTTTCGAAGTGATTCAATCCCAGGTCCTGAAGTACGAACTCCGTCAAATCCTGACTGAGATTACCAAAGAACAGGAACAATAAGGTTCTCAGTTCTTCCCTGTACAGAGGTTGAAGTATGGTAAATGGTAGATCAGGGCATGGGTTACCGCTATCAACCAGGCGGTTTACCAGGATCTGCTTACGTTCACTTCGGTAAGGGCCAAGCTGGTCAGGAAAACAGAGCAGTAACTCGCTTTTGGTCATAAGATCTGACAACGCAACCATATCCAGCGGCGAGTTAACCTGCATAAGACCCGCGCCGGCCAATTCATTGACCGCCAGCTCAATGGATGCAATTTCCGGATAGCTGAGTTTATCGGACCGAAACATCGGGCCTTTGCGCCCCACCAGGCGCACATAGAGTTTCTGTGCATCCTCCCCCAGCAGCCGGAAGGTGTTTAGAAAATCGGTTTCGCGGCAACTCAACAAATCAGCATACTGCTGCTCAACAAAACCAAGCAGCTGGTGAAAATTGGTCAGATAATAGTCTTCAGGTAATACCACCGGTGTTTGCAATGCAGCCTCGCTATTCACAGGCAGCAATATCGGAAGGGCGGAACACCCGCAAACCGGACACATCCAGCAACGACTGCTGGTACATCAATGTTGCCAGTGCTTTAATCCGGGTGGGGCGAAGTACTTTCCAACTGGAAACCGGCAGGCTGCCTAACAGCGACATCAAATAAAAACCGACAGACTCCATCAGCCGGAACTCATCGCGCTTGCCATGCAACAATGACGGCTGGTAAATAGCCAGAGAGCGAAGTCCCATTGTTTTCAGCCCGCTCTCCGCCTCACCTTTCACCTTCATATAAAAGACCAGCGAACCCTTATCTGCCCCATGGGCACTGACCAGATGAAACGACGGCTGTCCATGGTCTACTGCCCACTGCCCGAGCGCCAGAACATAATCACGATCAACTTTGGCAAAGGCTGGCTTTGAGCCAGCCTTTTTAATGGTCGTACCAAGGCAACAGAACAGGACGTCAACGGTTAAATCCAGATCCTTTAACTGGTCCAGGCTCAGCACCACCTCCCTGACTTTGGCGTGACCAGCCCATTGCGTACTCCGGTAATGGAGAACAACGACCTCAGAGTAATGGCTACTCTCCAGCAGGTATTGCATCAACACCTGCCCGGTGGCACCGGTCGCACCAACCACCATGGCAACCCTGGGGGGCTTTTCTTTACTCATCCTTTTTAACCCGACTATCCAGTTAAGTGGAATCACAAATACCAGTCGAAATCGTCTGGCAAATCAAGTAAAAAATGCAGCATAACTATTTTTATGAGAATGGAACCGCAGTTTATGACCAGGCTTGCAGAAACATTGGCCGCCGTTGACCAGCTTCACCAGATGGACCCAGGCATCATTGATGATACCCCGGCAGAGCTAAGGAATTGTCCCGAAATAATTTCGACATTTTGAACTCGGT